>JAEORG010000320.1 GCA_016841005.1 Candidatus Thorarchaeota archaeon
CATTATACCTGTTGTTTTTCTGTGTGGGCCCGATTCAAGCCCTCCCAAAGCGCTTCGGGCTCGCACAGGTCCCATAATCTATACAGAATGACTTATCTCGATAGTAGTTCGGACGAACGTTCGGTGATAGCATTGGAGAAAGTATCCCATATCAATCCTGACCGAACCAAATCTGTAGTTGACCTTGTTAATTCCATGAATGAAGTTGGTGTCCTAGGGGCAGGGCGTCTGGGGCGTGCGGCTAAGATCACGTCTAAGATATTCAAGGACCCAGATTGCCTTACATATCTATCACTATCAGGTCCAATGGTTCCAGGAGGTCTGCGAAATATAATCTCCAAACTTGTAAAAGAGGGATACATAGATGTCATAATAACAAGCGGTGCCAATATTGTTCATGATCTCGTAGAGGCATACGGAGGTGCACACTATCGAGTTCCAGCTCACAAAGATGATTCAGAATTACGGGAAGCTGGAATGGGTAGAATTGCTGATCTCTATGTCCAAGAGAAAGATTTCGAGACCTTCGAGTCAAAGATTTACGAATTTCTTGATTCACTTAATGAAGAAGAGAGAATTCACCTCTCACCGAGTGAGTTTCTATCAAGACTTGGGCATACTGTTGAAGATGAAGGGTCTATTGTACACCAAGCAGCAGTCAGAGGAGTACCAATATTTTCACCTGGTCTGATGGATTCAATGCTTGGTTTTCATCTCTATACTTACAGTACAGCAAACAGACTTTCACTCGATTTTGTCAAGGACTTGCGAATCCTCGGAGAAATTGTTATGGAATCCAAGAAGACTGGTGCCATTATGCTTGGTGGAGGTCTTACGAAGCATTTCACTATGGGCAGTACAATTCTTCGTGGTGGTCTGGATTTAGCTGTTCAAATTACTCTCGATAGGCCAGAGGGTGGTAGTCTTGGTGGAGCACCCATTGAAGAGGGAGTTTCATGGCAGAAGGTCCAGACTGAAGCATCTTTCGAATCGGTCATAGGTGATGCAACAATCATCTTTCCTCTATTGATTATTGCAGCCCTCGAATTCTGACTCGGAAACACCGATAACAATGCTATTAAATATAGTTAACATATTAATAGATACGAGGTTTTCTACTGGAGATACCTGAATAATTTCGGTTTCCTCTCTGGGATTCCGATATTCGATAAAACATAATTCTACCATTAGGAAATCTGAAAGAAAGAAAGCTAAGTAAGTTGTGGAGGTTTTCGTTGTGACAGATTATCCAGTACCATACAAGAAGGATTCTGTATATTTTCAATATGATGTAAAGGATTTTGACCGTGCAAAGAAGTTCTACGAGGAAATAATGGGCTTCAAGAAGGCATGGGACGGAGGTGCCGAAGTCGGTTGGTGTGAATTCGAACTTCCTGTGACAGGCGCTCGGTTAGGATTAAATCTTCAAAAAGATGAGGTCAAGAAGGGGTCTGGTGCACTCACCATGAATGTGGATGATATCGCCAAGACGCATGAGTACTTTGCGAGCAAAGGGCTCTCTCCCACTGACATTGTTGATATTCCAGACATGGTGTCCTATTTCAATATCGAGGACACAGAAGGGAATCCAATACAGATTGTTGCTGACCCCAGATTAAAATCTGAGTGAATATCAACTTCATACTATCTTGAACCTATTGTTGTTCTGTTAGCTCTAAAGCGAGCATAGTCCCAGTCCATAAATTTCCGTAGATTTCCTTCGAGTAACTTGATCCAGCTAAACAGCTCCCTACTATGATTTCGACCAAGCGATAAATCAAATGGACTTAGTCGGGCTTGAATCAGAACATTGAAGGTAGCTCGAATTAATCCCTTCGAATCGATATCCGGGTTCAAACTATCTGTAAGCGCCACTCCTGATAATCGATGCCATTCTTTTCGTCCTGTCTTTTCAGTTGTGTATACAGCTGAACGAACTTGGGTCCCAAAACTGATAATCAGAGTTCCATTAATTCCATCCTTCCACCGGATTAGTAATTTCCCACCTTCCAGATGTGTAACTCCATAATATGCATCATACTCCCCTGGAATAGATAATGCCACAGTATCATATTGCGACTCCGGGACTAGGAAATTCTCATACCTGTAGAAATCTTTGAAACACTTCGTCATATGTTTCAAATCAGTTGGCCCTCTCCAGCTGGTAATTATTAACAGGAGTACTCTCTCAAAAAGCTGTCTTGCAACTTCTGGAAAATTCGTCTTATTAGTATCTTTCAAGTAATTTCTCAGAGTTTCTTTAGTATCATTGTTATCAGCGAGAAGGTTTAGAGTATTTTGAGGCTCATAAAATGAAGCATAGTTTAGTGGAGGAACACTCCCTGTCTTCGAGTCCCAGATTAACACGGTCCTAAAGCTAGCTTGTGTTCTAGATAAGTCCTTAAAATGCAACCTTGCTAAATAGACTCCTAGAATTATGATTGTTAGCACAGCTAGCGCAGCGACTGATGCCTTATACAGAATCACAATTGGATTACTCGGAATGTCAAACAAAGACCATATTGAGTTTGCCAAAATATTCAGAGATAGACCCAGTACAACTACTGTGATAATTAGTTCTTTCAAGATCTTACTTTCTTCTTGAATCTTCACTAACGGAGATCCGCTTAGTTGTTCCTCAAAATGATCATAATCCACAAAGTCAAACATTCTTTCTTGCACCAAAGCCAGATATTGCATGATATAAGCTGGAATCTCTCTCTCTAATCTGAAATTTGGTTCATTTCTGAGATACAGTTCCTATTTATCTTACCGATTTTCGTTGAGATTCCTATTCGCTGATGCGATTACCAAGTGTATAATAACCGAAATCGCCTCCTGTGGCCCAAACAAAAGGCTGGACCTTGCTTAGGTCTAATTTTCCTTCGACTAGGCAATCAGGATTAACATAGGACTGAACTACCTCTCCGATAATCCCTTCATTGGGATCATAGTCAAGGACTTCACTCACTCTACACTCGATATTGATTGCACATTCCTTGATCATCGGAGCAGTTTCTAACTTCCCGTAGAAGGTTTCGAAGATTGAGCTCTTGTCATAATCTCTCCCTGACTTACTTCCACATATCCCAGTCTGTTCAAGGAGACTTTCTGAAGGAATATTTACACTGAATGTTCCACTCTCATGAATCCCAATTCGTGTGTATCTTTTCTTATAGAGGCTGAAGAAGATGTGTTTACCAAAGTTGAACGGACTGATATAACCAATAACAAGAAAGTTTGGCTTGCCGTCTACCTTTGCTCCAACTAGAGCAACAGGTAATGGGCTCAACAGATTTCCTCTTACCTCTTGCTTACCTAAAATAGCCATATTCAATATCGGGTGTCCAATATTATTAAGGGTTGACTGCAACGCAATATTAGTGATGATTACGACCGGGCTGCAATAATGAGTCCTATCACCATAATGATGATGCCCCAGTAGAGATGCTGGAAGTGGAATCCGCCTATGATGACAGGAGGGAAGTCGGGCAACCAGTGGAGCCAGTCAGTTCCGGGAACAAAATCATGTAAATCGTCCACAAAGATTGCTAATCCAATAATGAATAACACAGTGCCCAATACTTTTCCTTTACTCGGCATGTTTCATATCAGCTCCTTTCACAAGAAAGTGCATTATCAAATATCTGTTTGAATGGTTATGAATTGTTCTGCTTTCCTTGCTCATATGACTTATATCAAACTAAGAGAATATTATTCTGTTCTTGTGAGGATAAGGAGGACACGGCATGGATATCCAAGAAATAATGGATACTCTGAGTCTATTTGTGCGAGATCGTGATGCTGTCTATGAAAATATTAGAGAAGAGAAGAATCTCAGGATTTACTTCATAACATCAACATTTGCTATTGTTGTGTTTGGAGCCTTATACGGTGTAGTGATGGGTCTCTACGCAGGTGGGATTCAGATTCTATATGACGCATTGAAGATTCCATTGTTGTTATTGATCACTCTCTATGTGACTCTACCTACCTACTATGTACTCAATGGGATTCTTGGAGGTGACCTCAGTCTCCGACAGCTCACAGTCTTGTTCATGGTCAGTGTATGTGTTCTGACCACTATGCTTATCGCATTCCTTCCTGTGACACTATTCTTCACATTGACAACTCCTGAACGAAATTTTGTCACGTATGGTTTCACGGTTCTGTTGAATGTGATTTTCTTTGGACTTTCTGGACTTACGGCTATCAGTTATCTCTGGCAGGGTTTCAGTAGAATTCATGGTGAGAATAAGCGTTGGGTTTTGGCCACAATGATTGGAACTATTGTTCTTATCTTCGTGGGAACTCAGTTAGCATGGGTACTGAGACCATACTTCCATTTCTCATGGGACTTTATTGCGCCTCCAAGTGGTAACTTCTACATTGCTCTGTTCGAGCTGATACTCCGTTTGATGCGTGGATATTGATGGATCAACCATACCAGTTTCTGATCACTTCCAAATCCACACCGCAGTAGGGACACTGAGCTTTGTCTTCCTCAATCCACTTCACATCACTGTAGAGTATGCATTTCTTGCACTCAGGACAGACATCAGGAATCTTCTTTGTACGTAAGCCAAGGTACCATTTGATATCTCGATAAAGTGCGTATATCCCTATGACAGGTAAAAACGCCTCTCCGCCTCCTATAATCAATACTTGGAACCATCTAAAGTAACTCGGGTCATCTGCTACATAATCAAATCCCACATAGAAGATAACTACAGTTAGAAAACTGGTGACCACAATAAAGACTACAGTGACGACACGCCAAAACCAAAAGGAAAGATGGAATTTCTGCATCTCATCCATGTTAGACATCCCATCCTTTGGTCACTTCAAATTCTAAACCACATTCAGGGCACTGTACTCTGTTTTCTTTGATCCACTCGACAGTACTTGAGTAGAGTTTTTCCTCACATTTAGGACATATCTCCGGAACTAGGTATTCGCGATTGGCTAGATATCCCTTGGTTAGTTCGACGAGTCCATAATATATTAGTATGATAGCGACGAATATGTACCCTCCTCCCATGAAAATAGGGAAGAGGTGTGAAATTTCCAGTCCAAAGAGTAACCCTACGATACCAAGATATGCAAACAACAATGTGAGTCCTAAGAGAAATGAGAACGCCACTAAAAAGACTAGATGGAATTTCACCTTGTCAGAGATCATAATACAAATTGTAGCTCATTGGACGATAAATGCATTCCTTACTTGAGTGATACTTGATTTCATGACCATCCTTTTCTCACTCTCAAAGATACTCCGCAGTAAGGACATTCTGCTTTTTCTGGCTCAACCCATTTTACTTCATTGGAGGGAAGGCCTTCCTTACACTCAGGACAGATATTAGGTACTATCAGTATGCGGGCATCTAGATATGACTTGGTTATGAAAAGAAGCAAGTATACCATTATCGCAGCGATAACGCCACCTCCGACACTGATGGCCAATGCTCCTCCAACAGAAATCAATTCTCCCTGCAAGAGCACTTCAAGTAAAGGTCCAAGGCCAATGACAGTGACATATCCAAAGGCCAGTGCAGATCCTGCAAAGCAACAAAATCCTAAGAAGAACCAAAGGTGGCCTTTCAGACTGTCAGAAACCATAATCCAAACTGAGGTTCATCAGGTGATAAATAGGTTCTTTTTCGCTTGATCAAATTGGCAGAGATGCCTAGACTCTTAAAATCACACTCCATAATCCTTTTATTCAAACATTTGAGCGAGTCGTTGAGTCGCCTAGACTCAAGACCAATCATTTACTAGGTGAAGAATTATGGGAAAGAGACCCGGACACTGTTATCGCGAACAAGATCGCCCACCTTTTGTGAGGCGCAAATATATCCACCGTCAGCCAGCCAGCCGTATCGTTAGTTATGACATGGGCGAGGCAGGAGGCGATTTCCCGGTAGAACTCTCACTGATTGGTCTAGAGAGGTGTCAAGTCCGACATCAGGCTCTTGAGGCGATACGAATTGCCGCTAACCGTCACATGACAAAGACCGTTGGTAGGAAGAACTACCACCTTCGAATTCGTGTAGCGCCTTTGCACTACCTTAGAGAGAACAAGATGATCTCTGGAGCAGGAGCAGACCGTGTACAGGACGGAATGCGAAGAGCGTGGGGAAAGGTCATTGGCTCTGCTGCAAGAGTTGACAGGAATCAACCAGTCGTCACAATCAGGACCAATCCTGAGCACATCAAGAATGCTCGACTTGCACTGAAGAAGGCTGCACCTAAGCTACCTACACCATGCAGAATAGTCTTTGACAAGATTGATCCTGCTCTCAAGAAGAAAATGGGTTATGGTGAGTAATCTACTCCTCGTCATCATCGACAAGTTCAGATATTTTCCTTACAGTGCCAGTAAGGGTTGCTATCTCACGACCACTCATGTAGGCTCTGTTGACAAGATTTCTGAAGACCTGTTTGGCAATGGGTTTTCTGAAGTCCTTGATTGTTGTCTGATCTATTAGGTCATCAAAGAAAATGGATACTTGTTCACGTTCTCGTTTTGTAGCAGGTCGCAAGTCTGTTGGTCTACGAGGTGGTTTCTCTGCGTACTTTCTGTAAAGCTCATACAGAGTAACTGCAACCGCATGGCTGAGATTCAGACTGTTGTATTCCGTTGAAGTTGGAATTGTAAAGGCAATATCACAGAGAGCCAATTCATCATTCATCAAACCCACAGACTCTCTACCAAAAACAAGAGCAACAGTTGCAGGAAGTGATTTGGGATCAGGTAATTCCTCCAGAGGAATAACAGCTCGGGTAACGCTATGATTACTACCTTTCCTTGCTGTAGCCGCCCATGCAGCTTCGACATCTTCAAGAGCATCTTCCAGTGATGAGAAGATTTCAGCTTTGTCGAGAATATGTGTCGCTCTCACAGCGAAAATCTGTGCGAACTGGTCGTTCCGAATATCATCCCCCACAATTCTAAGCCGGGTAACCCCAAAATTCGCCATTGCTCGCACTGCAAAACCGACATTCCCCGGTTCTTTAGGACCTACCAAGACTACAACTAAATCTGGAAAGCCAAATTCTGGTGTTTCTTCCATCATTGCTACCACTTGGCATTCTATCTGTGAGAGAGTTGGATGACATCTCCCTCTGCGAGGGGATAATTGAGCCCGACAACACGACGTTTAATCTTGTCATTCTCTCGAATAATTGCTGCAGACTTGAACCGTTCAACAAATAGTTCCTTATGGACCTTCGCAGCAGCATCTTCAACAACTGAACCTACTGGAAGTACGATTGGCCTATTCTCTCTCTTCTTTCCAGGTATTTTTGTATAGACTCGCAGGATATCTAGGTGAAGATAGAATGCCCATGCCATTCCATCCAAGTTCTCCTCTTTTTCAGCTGATATGGGAATTATCTCGAACCTTTTACCATATTTCTCCTCAAGTTCATGGAACTTCTCTTTTGACCCTGGCAAATCACCCTTTGTAGCAACTATTAGCGCTCTTACATAAGCTACACTTGCATCCATGGCATCAACAAACTGTTGATGAGTCGCAGGTTTTTGAAACCTTACAATGATGTTCGTTATCTTTCGTGCTTGCAGATAATTGATGACATCCTCTCGTGTACCTTCATAATACTGAACACCGTATACCTGATGGCCACCGAGGCCAACTCGTTCGATCCTCACAGCAGATTTCTCACGGTTTAGTCGAATTCTAGCTCTATCAAATTCACCCAGAATTGTATTCATCTGAATATCGATGTCTTGTGAAAGGTCTATGATAAGGGCGATACAGTCAGTATTTCGTACAACAGATAGTGACTGTCTACCTATACCAGAATCGTAGCTCCCCTCAAAAATACCAGGAATCTCAACCAATTGGATGTTAATATCTTCAAGCGATAACATAGCTGGAGTAGGAATCGGAGTGGTAAACGGATAATCTGCAACATCGAGTTCTGCATTTGTAATTGTGTTGATGATGGTTGATTTACCACTATTGGTCACACCTACAAGGCATACTTGGCCAGCGCCTTCTTTTCTAACTACTCCCTCTTCAGCACCTGCACCACTTCGTCGAGCCCTTTCTTGTTCCCTTTGCTTATCGAATTGCGCTTTTAACTGAGCAAGTTTCTTTCTATAATCTCCTACCATACGCTCCGCTCCTTTATGCCGAGGAGCGAGAGAGAGTAGTTTCTCTAGTTCTTGGATTCTCTGCTCAAGGTCTTCTGTATCCTCGTAAACTTGCCTCTGCTTGTCAAATTCTGGTGTTACATTGGTTGGCACAGAAGGCACCTACTATTGTCCTACTTCTCTTTCTAAAGGTACCATTATGAAGATTTCTTCGTAGGTCATACCTTTGAATCAAAGTGCATATTGATATCTAAAATGAATCTCTCTGGGCTGGAAGTACACTTCAGAGCGCCAAACTTTCCTAAGAATGAGGGCGTTTCTCGAATTCTAGGGTAGATGAATAGACCTTCGGAAGCTTTCAAATCCGATATGTTTGACTCTGAATCATTTGATGCAAAAAAGACCTGACCATAAGGCCATTCAGAAACGAGATTGTTCAAACTGGTTCTTTTTAGTACAATCCCATTGTCCATAACCTGTTCAGAATTCTCTGAAAGAGTATCTAATGCAGTCGAAGCTTTTAGGAGAAAGAATGCGATGGATCTTTCATCAGGAGAAACACGCCTAAGAGTGTCACCTGGAAAAGTGATTGTCTTCAACTCCTCATTTTGTAAGATTCCAATGATTACCTTAACATCTCGTCTCAAATCGTCAGACAGAAAGAGTCCTACATTAACACACCTAGCTGCTATAACAACTTGAGGACTGTTTTCGCCTTTTTTAACACTGGTCTTGTTGATAGGGAGTTCATTGAACAGCACTAAAAAGCTGCGCACTACGGTTCACATCCCTAACACTTGGTTTTACATACCTGGCATTCCAGGAATATTCGGGAATCCGCCTCGTCCACCTCGTTTCCGTGACTTCCCCATCTGCTTCATCATCTTCTTCATATTTTCGTATTGTTTGAGAAGTTCTCTCACATCTTGTGCAGAGGTACCAGAACCCTTTGCAACTCGTTTTATTCTAGACGATTTAATCAGCTTAGGATCATCAAGTTCTTCTTTTGTCATAGAATTCATAATGACTTCGAAGCGTTTCAGATTCTCTTCTTGAACTTGAGCGATATCATCAGGTAGTTTGTATTGGAGTCCTAACATCTCCATAACTTTACCCAGCGGCCCCATCTTTTTCAGTTGCTTGAGCTGAGCCATCATGTCAGTCAAAGTGAATTTACCTTTCATGATTCGCATCGTTGCATCTTCATCGATTTCAATCTGGGCTTCTCTTACCTTATCCACAAGTCCTCTGATGTCAGACATACCTAAGAGTCTGCCAGCAAATTTCGTGGGATTAAATGGTTCAATTGCATCCATTCCTTCCCCAGTAGCTATGAATTTGATAGGGGCGCCTGTCGCTGCAACGGCAGAAAGTGCACCACCACCTTTGGCACTTCCATCAAGTTTCGTGACTATAATCGATCCAATTTCCGTAGCTTTTCTAAAGGCTCCTGCCTGGACACCAGCCTGTTGACCAAGTGTTCCATCGACGACCAATACAATCTCTTGAGGTTTCACTGCCTTTGAGATATCTTTCATTTCTTTGATAAGTCCAGTTTCTTCTCGGTGACGACCTGAAGTATCTAATAGTATGAGTTCGACACTCTTATTCCTCATCTCTTTGAATCCATTCTTGGCGAGTTTCACAGCATCCTTTTCGTTCTCATCACCATAGAAGGGCACATTCGACTTTTCAGCCAATTGTTTCAGTTGGTTGTATGCTCCAGGTCTGAAATTATCCGCGCATATCACACCTGTCTTGATGCCCCGTTTCTGATAGTATCGCGCAAGTTTCCCAATTGTTGTTGTCTTACCAGAGCCTTGGATACCAATCATCATCACAAGATTCGGTTTTCCCGGATGTATGGTAAAAGGAACGGTCTTTTCACCTAGGAAGTATGCAAGAGTATCCCAGACAACCTTAATGACATGTTCACGGCGTGAGACTCCTCGAGGTAAATTCTCATCTAATGCATTCTCTTCAACTCTCTTTGTGATGGCCATGACAAGATTGACATCAACATCAGCAACCAGAAGTGCCCGTTGAATGTCTTTGACAAGTTCCTTGACAAGTTCTGCATCAACTACGCTTGCTCCGAACAGTTTCTTGAGAGCTGAATTTAGTGATTTTCCGAGACCTTCGAGGACCAATTCGTTTCACCGTCTTAATTGTTGGCTTGTCAGTCAGGTATCCATATCAACCTTCGCTTCAAACCACCTGATCTATTCTCGAAATGGTAAGGTCTAAAACCAAGTATTGCACGAGCCAACATAATAAGGTGACAAATATGGGCAACGATAACGAACCAAAAATTCGTATTGTAAAGATTCAGAATGGAACTGTAATTGACCATATTGCTGCAGGCCACGCACTTGATGTGCTTGATATTCTCGGAATCACAGGAAAAGAAGGAAGTGTGGTTTCGCTTGGAATGAATATTTCTAGTTCCAGAATCGCTACTAAAGATATTGTCAAGCTTGAAGATCGGTATCTCAAGGAAGACGAGGTTGCAAAGATTGCATTGGTAGCACCAGATGCTACAATCAACAATATTCGAGATTTCCGAGTTGAAAAGAAAATCCGTGTAGAATTACCCACTACTATTAATGATGTCATTGTATGCCCAAATCAACGATGTGTGACCAATAAAGAACGAGAACCAATACGACCAAAATATGAGGTTGTCACGAAAACTCCTATGAAACTCAAGTGTGAATACTGTTGGACCCTTATAGATGAGAACGATATCATCTCTCAATTCACCCGATGAGCAGTTTTTATCCCCTTGTGGCTCATTGAAAATCCTTTTTAGTGGTGTGAACTTCTCGCAGCAAAGTGGGTTCAATGGTGAGTGATAAAATCGCAGTCATTGGTGACCAAGATACCGTTACGGGATTCCGAATGGTAGGTGTTAGAGAAAGTACTATACCAGACAGTCCTGCAGAAACAAGAAAGGCACTATTAGACTACTTTAGAGACCCCTCCATGGGGCTTATTATCATTACAGAACCGCTCGCAATGGAAGTCGAAGACACAATTCTTGAACTTTCAGAAGCACCAGTACCTGTAATTCTCCTAACCCCCGACCGGCAAGGAACTACGGGTGCATATGAAACAGTCCTTAGAGAATTAATACGACGGGCTGTTGGTATCGAGATTAACGTTTAATCATAAATGATCATGGAGTTTCCAATAATGGCTGGAAAAGTTGGTAAGATTGAGAGTATTGCGGGACCAGTTGTTCGATGTTCTGGTATCCCAGCAGTTCGGATGTATGAGGTTGTTCGAGTTGGTAATGAACAATTGATTGGTGAAGTTATCGAAGTTGGTGACAAAGAATTCACAGCACAAGTATACGAAGAAACTTCTGGAGTTGCTCCAGGGGAGCCTGTTGTTGCAACTGGAGACGCCCTCTCGGTTGAATTAGGACCGGGATTACTTGGTTCAATCTATGATGGTATTCAGAGACCCTTACCAGGTCTCAAGTCACTCTCTGGGGACTTCATCACACGTGGTCTGACGCTTGAGGGATTAGATCATGAGAAGAAATGGGAATTTACTCCATCTATCAAGGTCGGGGATAAAGTCGAACCTGGTGATTTCATTGGAGAGGTTCCAGAAACTGGTATTATTACATCCAAGATTATGATTCCTCCTGGTATCAAGGGAGAAGTGGTAGAAATTGTCTCGAAGGGTGAATACACAGTTGTTGAAACAATCTGCAAAGTGAAGGACGTTCATGGAGACGTACACGATGTTATGATGATGCAGAAGACACCCGTGCGTGTTGGTCGAGCCTTTAAGGAACGTGTTCCCTTGGAAGTTCCTCTCATCACAGGCCAGAGAGTGATTGACACATTCATGCCACAAGCAAAGGGTGGTACAGGAGCTATCCCTGGTGGTTTCGGTACTGGAAAGACAGTAACACTTCATCAGTTTGCGAAATGGGCTGATGCACAGGTAGTCGTCTATGTTGGCTGTGGAGAAAGAGGTAACGAGATGACCGAGGCTTTGGAAGAATGGCCACATTTGAATGATCCTCAGAGTGGAAGGCCTCTCATGGAACGAACTGTTCTCATTGCTAATACCTCAAATATGCCGGTAGCTGCCCGTGAGGCATCAATCTATGTTGCAGTTTCTCTTGCAGAATATTTCAGAGACCAAGGATTTGATGTCGCTCTCATGGCTGATTCAACCTCCAGATGGGCTGAGGCACTGAGAGAGATTTCCGGCCGTCTTGGACAACTACCCTCTGAGGAAGGATATCCCGCATATCTTGGTTCGAGGCTCGCACAGTTCTATGAACGAGGTGGTAGAGTCAAGACATTAGGCTCCGAGGATAGAGTCGGATCCATAACTCTCTGTGGCGCAGTTTCACCTCCTGGTGGTGACTTTTCAGAACCTGTAACACAAGCAACTCTCCGTATCGTTAAGGTGTTCTGGGCCCTTGACAAAGATTTAGCAGCGAGAAGATTTTTCCCTGCAATTAATGCTCTTACGAGCTATTCCTTGTACCTTACTAATCTTGAAGGATACCATCGAAGGGAGCTAGGAGATGACTGGCCAGAACTAGTGAAAGAGGCAATGGCATTATTACAAAAAGACCAAGAACTAAGAGAGATCGTTCAGCTTGTCGGACCTGATGCGTTACCAGAGTCAGAACGTGCAACACTTGAAGCTGCACGAATGATAAAGGAAGACTTTCTCACTCAGAGTGCGCTTCATGAGATTGACACATACTCTCCATTGGGAAAAACCTACCGAATGCTCAGAATAATCATCAGCTTTTCTAGAAAGATGGCTGAAGCAGTAGGCTTGGGAGTGAATGTCAGAAGAATCCTTGAGTTTGCTTGTCTAGATAACATTGCAAGAATGAAACTCGCTCCGTGGGACAGTTATGGTAGTTCCATGGATGCAATCGAAACTAAAATGGAAAGAGAATTCGAGGCTCTATACAAGGAACTCTCCGAAAGTGGAATTGCCGCCTCAAGTGTATAACTGAACATACACAGATATGAACATGGATGTGGTTTTTATCTTAGTGTGATTACGGTATCATGAAGATGACTAACGGCAATGCACTTCAAGAAATCCATGATGAGATTAAATCATGCACAAAATGCGAGCTTCACACATCTCGTATCAATGCAGTTCCGGGAGAGGGTCCAATTGATGCAAAAGTCATGTTCATTGGAGAAGCACCTGGAGCTAGAGAAGATGAAACAGGTAGGCCTTTTGTAGGTAGGTCAGGTAGACTACTTCGGTCTCTAATAACAGAGATTGGATTGTCAGAGGATGATGTTTTCATCACTTCCATTCTCAAGTCCCGTCCGCCTAATAATCGAACCCCACGCAAATCGGAAGTATCTGCTTGTTTGCCATATCTCGAAAGGCAAATTGAAACCATCAATCCAAAAGTAATTGCCCTTGTTGGGCGAGTAGCAATCTCGACTTTACTAGGTCCTTGGACAATGGGAGAGGTTCATGGACGATTTTATGAAGCAGAGGGCCGTACATATTTCATGTGCTATCATCCAGCAGCTGCTCTTAGAAATCCTGATCTAAAAGATGTTATGAGGGCTGATTTTCAGAAGCTCAAACAAGAACTAGTTTGAGTGGCGATTATATTGTATCTCACAGATTCATTTCCGTGAGATCGATGATTCCTATTGGGATTTTTCCTTTATTACTTCAGAGTCCCTTCGATGGTAGTCCCATACCTGAGTGGTTAGGAGCAATGGAGGTCATTCTTAATCTCGTCTATGCTTTTGCTGTTAATGGATACTTGATATTGATTCTCCTTGGTTTCATGATTTATACAACTGGTCTCTATGATGGTCTTTCTAAGACGTTAGTTGTGGGAGGTATTGCTTTCTACATTATAGGGCCTACTATAGCCACTACCATAGCCAGTGCCGCGGGAATTGGAGCTTTGTCGTTTGAAAGCGCGACTGCGACATGGTATGGACTCTTCGGTATTTATGAATCAGAATTAGTCGCAGTGTTACTAATAATTGGTGATTTTGTTGCTGCAGTATGCATAGTGGTAGGAGCAATACTCTACTTTACACCCACATCAGGTGATTTGCGTTCACGAGGGCATTCACTCATTGTAAGAGCTCTGATTTTTGCTCCGATTCTAGCATTTTTGCACCTAATGCCTTGGTTTTAGTGCATCGGTGACACTACGTAACTCTTAAAACGCGGATTAATTAGTTCGCGTCTATGGTTGCGGAGTCAACCTTAGGCGGATTTCCCGATGGCAAAGGAATCATCCATAGTATACCGAACAGTGTCTGATGTCAGTGGACCTCTACTGATTGTAGATAATACACATAATGTATCATATAACGAAGTCGTCAAGATTAGAGCACCAAATGGTGAACTCTTGACAGGTACAGTACTTGAAACTGGGCGTGGACGTGCAGTCATACAGGTATTTGAGGGTACTAGCGGGCTAGATGCTGATGTTACCGCAGTTCGTTTTACCGGCGAAACTATGAAACTACCAGTGTCCACCGAAGTCCTAGGACGAGTCTTAGATGGAGCTGGCAATCCACTGGATAAAGGACCTCAACTCACTGCTGAGGATCACTGGGATATCTATGGATCACCTATCAATCCCTACGCTAGACAATATCCGCGTCAACCTATTCAGACTGGATTATCAGTCATTGATGGTCTTAACACACTGGTAAGAGGTCAGAAACTACCAATCTTTTCAGGCTCAGGACTTCCTCACAACAGAATTGCAGCTCAGATTGTCCGCCAAGCGAAGATTCCAGGTGAAGAAGGCGATTTTGCAATTGTCTTCGGAGCTATGGGTATCACTGCAACTGAAGCTCAATACTTCATTAACTCCTTTGAGGAAACTGGTGCGCTCGAGCACACTACACTCTTCCTGAATTTGGCAAATGATCCCGCTATTGAGCGAATTATTACTCCAAGAGCAGCCCTTACAGCTGCTGAATATCTTGCATACGAATCTGATATGCATGTACTGGTGATTCTTACAGATATGACTAACTACGCTGAGGCTCTCAGAGAGATCAGTGCAGCACGGTCAGAAATACCGGGTCGTCGTGGGTATCCTGGTTATCTCTACACAGACCTTAGTCTTATCTATGAGCGAGCAGGTCGTATTAATGGAAGAAAGGGAACCATCACGCAGATGCCTATACTTTCAATGCCCCAAGATGATATGACACATCCGATTCCGGACCTATCTGGTTATATCACAGAGGGTCAGACAATTGTTGGTAGAGGTTTGCATAGAAGGGGTATCTATCCGCCAATCGACCCTGGTCCGTCACTCAGCAGATTGATGAAAGAGGGAATTGGCGAGGGAATGACACGCTTTGATCATAAAGAGGTTCAAGCACAACTATACTATGCGTATTCAGAGGGCAGAGACCTACGTGACCTGGTAGCAGTAGTTGGATCAGAAGCCCTAACAGATCGTGATCAGAAGTATCTCAAGTTTGCAGATCGATTCGAGGAAGAATTCATCGGCCAAGGTGAATTTGAAGACCGGTCGTTTGAACAGACACTCGATATAGGGTGGAACCTACTAAGCGAGTTCCCAGAACGAGAGCTCAAGAGATGTGACCCCGAAACTATCACGTGGGCAAAAGAACGGAAAGCGTACAAGCCCGCATAAGGTAAATCAGTAAACCTCGCAGGAACTATCTCGATTGAATTGAGGTTAGGTTGGGTTAATAATAGACCAATCTGATAACATTGTAATGAGGGTCTTAGTGATAGGGAGCTGTGGGAAACGAAAACAATTCACCAGTTCGAAGGTTCCGACATGTAAGGAATTGGTCAGTAAATCAAAGAGAGACGAGTGGATTTCCAAATTTCCAGATATGGTCTGTAAAGCCAGAGATATGTATACTGGAAATCAATCGAGAGAACTTGTTAGCGCAGTTGATTTACTTAGACAGATTAAAAGAGTACATGTTTCTCTCTTCATAGTTTCTGCTGGCTATGGACTTCTAGAGGAAAACGATGTCATCTCTCCTTACGAATGCAGTTTCACTGGTATGAAAATGAATGAGATTCGCCAACGTTCATACCAATTAGGCATTCCTCAAGATTTTGTGAAGATTGGCCAGAAGAGGTATGATTTGTCCTATGTTGCCCTAGGCTCAGACTATCTTACTGCCCTTGGAAAAGACTGGCAACAAAAACTACGAGGGATTATAGTTGCGTTTGGGAAAAAAACAGTTGGTGAAAATCTACTGAGTCTTCCATGCGATGCGGAAATAGTAAAGTCACTCTCAGACGCAGGACAGAAAATTCACGGAGTTGCTGGATTCAAGGGTGATTTACTGAGAATTCTTTCCACTCATGCTTTGAATCAATATGATCCCTATTCTGAAGTCACTCGTTGGACTGATTTGGAATATGTTGGTAAACTCGTAGAATCTTTTAGAATGAATCCGGCTGAATCTTTATCGTAGCAGTTTCGAGTCCAAAACTTGCCGCGCTCCCCTTGTCAGTATCATCATAGTGAACCAAACCTCCAATTGTATATTCAGGAGCAGGATCCAGAATATGTAGACTCACTTCAATGGTGACTTTAGAAACTGAGTCATCAAGAGAAGATGCTAGAAATCCAACAGGTATTCTATTCGTTCTAGGAGACCAAGGAAATGGTTTGACTCCTACAACAGATAACCGTTCATCAACATCCAATTCCAGTACGATATTCTGGTAAGGATGTAGGATATCATTCTCTATTGTGATTGAAAGTAAGATTCGATTATCATTAACAAGAAAATAGTCCTCAACTAGTTCAACTGATGGAGGTCGATACTTACCTTTAGTTCCTTTTCGAGTCTTCTTGGACTTTCTAGGAGGTCTCTTCTCTGCGCCTTCTGGAATTTTTATTGCTCCTCTATAGGGTCCTCGCTCTAGTTCAGTCTGATTATCTGCCCATTTTATCAAGGTTCGAAAACCTGCAAGTTTTACTGAATTTAACTTTCCCAGTTTCATTCTTCTTCGCTCTTGTTGATTCCGAATTACTTGAACAATGCTATCTCTAATGGCTGATGATGTATATTCAGAGAAATCACCATCTTTCCCTAGTTTCTCTGTCCACGAATCGATGAAGTCTAATATTTCTCTTGCAGCATCTAATCTTGATTTGTTCTTCTCAAACCATTCCAATCTTGTTTCAGTATTGTAATGAACTGGACCAAATGCTTTGCATGCATTCTGCCATTCCTTGAAATCATAGACTTGGAGATCTGGTGAAATCAGATTCTTCAGTTTCTCAGAATCTGGGGCATTGAGTTTCTTCTTTAATTTCTCCCTCTTTTTAGACATTAACCTAGCCCTCAAACAGTTGGTGTATACTGCCTCTGACCCCCCACAGGCAAGTATACAGTTCTATGTGGCAATCTCTACGATATAAGCACCTTCAAGAACGGGTATGATGCAAATGCTGGAAGCCTCCCATAAATGCATCCTACAATTGACTAATTCTTATTCTAACCCATGATGCAGATAGTGGTCTTTTTCCTTCTTTGCTCCAAAGCTACGTAACCCATCAGACTTCAATTGTTGCTTGATTGACTTAGCCTTAGTAGGGGTCAATTCCCCTCTATTGACCATATAATCAACAATCTCAATTGCCTGAGGAACAGTATCGCATCTTCTAATGTAATCAATGACACTGGGCAGAAAGGTCCCATCATCTGCTGAGTCTTCCCCGGGTTCTTCTGACATTGTTCGGACTCCATCTATCTTGTATTCCATGCTTCCTCCTGATTCTAGTTCTCGACTAAGAGCAGGAAACGAATCGCGAAAATCTTCTTCGTCACTCATGGAATATCACCAGCTTGTGTTGACAATCTTCAGTTGGTGCCAATCTGAATATTCTTTTCGTAATTTCTCTTATAAGAGTAAGGCTGGCGGATACCTTAATTTAAGAAATGAAATTCCACGGAAGGTCTCCTCTAAGACGGTCTTCATCATTCGCAATATCAAAGAATCTGATTCCGGTTTCTTTCTCTGCCCTACGCCACCCTCCAAAACCTCCATGGCGAGAAGCTACTCTAATCACATCACCCAGAGAACGGTCTCCAATCGATAGAGCTGCTTGAATTCGAGCACTTCTTGGATCTAGAGATTCTAGAACAGTCCGAGGCACATTACGCAGACTCTTTTCCACAAGTTTAATCCTTGTTCTTAGTATTTCAAGAGGTAGTTGTGGCTCACGTTCCCATCTTGTATGTGCCTTTGGAATGAACGGATTCACACTAGCAACAGTTCTCAGACCTGAAATGCTTGCAATCTTCTTGACCATTTCTCCCATTTCGAGAACATCTTCATCTGACTCTGAAGGTAGACCGATTATGAAATATGCCTTAATAGATTTGAAGCCCGTTTTCTTTGCTGCCTTTGCTGCATCATATATTCCTTCATCGCTCAATCCTTTACCCATCTTCTTTCGTAATTCAGAAGAGCCCGTTTCTGGTGCAATTGTGAGCGTCCTCTGTCCTCCCCTCTTCAGCACTTCAAGTAAACTTGGCGTGACTCGGTCCGCTCTGAGTGATGGAGTTGAAAGTTGCAAATCTTGATCAACTATCCATGTTGCTAAATCTTCTAGATTGTCGAGATCTCCAAGGGATGATGCAATTAATGATATCTTTCTGACAGGTGTTCTCTCTAATCCTTCTTTAATGATATCTTTCAATTTCTGAATCGACCTAACTCTTCTCGGGCGACATATGTGTCCAACAAGACAGAATTTACACGAATGGCCACACCCACGACTGACTTCAACAAGTAACGATGCACCGAAGACAGGTTCTAATTCTGACCCTTCCTCAACATCTGGAATGACCTGCTCAATAGGATGAAATAGGGTATCCAAATCTGGCATAATGAGCCTCGTAATTTCATCTTGAGGAATTAAAGGAACATAGACTCCTGGGATATCTGCAAGGCTTACAATTGCATCACTACGTGAGTTAGATGATTCAATGCAATCGATGATTTGATGGATAACTAAATCGCCTTCTCCAATGACGAATGCATCAACAAAGTCAACATACGGTTCTGGGTTAGCACTGACAGCAGGCCCTCCAACGATGATAATAGGGTCTTC
>JAEORG010000321.1 GCA_016841005.1 Candidatus Thorarchaeota archaeon
AAGAGAATGTATACCAAGGTGAAGAGATAGGACTCTCTTGCCTCTATACACTTGTATCTAACAAAGATGATTGGGATCACTATGAAACTCTTCAGTGGTGGGCTGTTGATAATTATATTCAGTCGCATACGGATGATCCCGATAATCAGGAGCTTCTCGAGAAAACAAAGACTGCAAAAGATACCTACCTAAAATGGGGTAGAGATACTATCAGCTGGGGAATATACACTTTCAGAAATCCGTAAAATCAAGATGGCGGGCCAGGGGGATTCTAGAGTAGTTTTCTGGAAATTGAGAGGCGTGATTATTGATTGCGTTCGGTCCCCTAGTTAAGAGTTCTCTTGTTTTGTCAGACTTCTCCTATCACGACAAGATTTCAGGCAACTAAGAAGATTCATATATTGATTTTCTCCAAAATGAGGAAGAGGGATTCAGACAGAGAACACTCCTGTTTAAGGGTGTATCTTAGAGGGGATTACACATGTCCGAGGAGGGAATAGTATTTGATCCAGTACACGGACGAATACAGGTTCCAGAATGGCTTTTGAAATTGAAGGATGAACCAGCGATTCGCCGAATGGCAAATATCAGGCAACTAGGACTCAAATCGTTGACGGGATTTCCTAGTGCGATTCATACTCGCTATATGCATTGTCTTGGCGTGATGCATCTTACGGATAAAATCTCGAAGAGATTGCTAAATAAGGAAAAAACGAGAGTATGCAGAAAAACAGTGTATAAAACACTTGAGAGAAACATCGAATCGCTGAAAGCTGCGGGCTTTTTTCATGATGTGGGCCATGGTCCATTTTCACATGCACTTGATTATGTAGTTAAGTTCGCTCTTGGAAAATCACATGAAGAAGTAGCCGTAGACATAGTTAATCTGTACGAAGAGCAATTTCAGGACCAAGGTATAAATCAGAATCAAGTAGCTGAACTAATCACTGGAAGAGAAAAGATTCCATTTCTAAGAGACATAATAGATGGTCCCCTTGATGTCGATAAGACAGACTATCTTTCTCGGGATTGTTATCACCTCGGTATGAGATACGGTTTCGATACAGATCACCTATTCGATCAGATTTGTGTTATAGGATCAAACAGCGATTTGACTGCATGTCAACTTGGTCTTCATAATACCGACCAAGCAATAACAGTATCTGAATTTTTCCTGCTTACTTGGAGAAGCCTGTATTCCCTTGTTTACTTTGATCCCAGAACAAGAATAGCTGAAAAAATGCTTGAGAAATCAGCGATTCTTGGAATTGAGGAAGACAAGGATATTAAAAATCAATTAACAAACTTCAAGAATTTTATAATGACCGATGAAAGCAAGCTATTGGCTATGCTTTGCTGCGATGATGATGAACACAGTCATCTTGCAAATAACGTTCTTTCTAACAAGCTCTATACTCCAGTATTGCAGCTCAATCTAAGAGATTATAAAACAAGCTCAGATTTTGCAGAAAGACTCCCCAAAGAATATAGAGACAGCTTGATGGATGAAACAAGTCGGACTTTAAGTGAGGAATCTGACTACAAATACGCAGTGATATGTGACATCGTGGAAAAAAGAAGACCGAGGGAAATTTACTTGGACATTAAAGATGGTGACGATTTAGTTCCACTTAGAAAAGCATCACCAATTGTGAGAGTAATGTCTGATGAAAAAGAAACAGATATGAGAATGTTTGTTCATATCTTACCAGAATTAGAATCAGAAAAAAGGTACAGTCAAGAAAGCTTGAAGAAGGCTACAGTTGAGTTAATGGAGGGATACTCAAAATGAGCGAGCCACATAATTTGGTATTTCTTTTGGCAACAATTGAGGGACATGGTGGGCACATAACAGGCAGAATCCGTTTTGAAAAGCTGGTTTATCTTCTATCCAAAGAGCACAATATTCCATTTGAATACAAGTTTGTTCCTTATGCATATGGTCCATATTCAAATAATTTCATTGAGCACATAGATTTGCTAGTTTCAATGGGATTTGTAAATGAAGAAGAGCGACCAGATGAGTGTTATCTGTCAGAATTTATCTACAGGATCACAGGAAAAGGCCAAGGTTTACTTGACAATGCAAGAGAAACTGAGTCAATAAACGGTGAGATTGATACAATAATGAATGTCGTTCAGAAAATGACTCGGGAAGATACTAGAGAATTGGTTCAGAGCACAATTGAACTAATGCAAGTGGACCAATAGTTTCAATATGTTGTCTACGCATTTATCATCGGCTTAGAAATCTTGGTATTAAAGAAAATCTTTGAAAGAAATTAATTATGAATGTTCATCGAATCTTTGAAAATATGCCATGTAGTGCCGACAAGAACATCCCGAAGAGTCTGTTACCCACTCTACCCCCGTGGTTTAAGCAGATTCCACTCTATGTGAGTTTGCTAGTGGGGGATACATGTACAGTTTAGGTGTTCTTGCATGAATCTACATGCATATGACGTTAGGGATTAATAGGAAATTCACAAAGAAAAAGCAATCCTTTTACCAAGCCATTAGAACATCTTGTCGAAGAGGATCCAAATGTACAAGCTGCTGTCACTAGACCTGTAATTGTGAGTGCATTGGGAATAGGATACTATCTTTCCAAAAGACCAAAAGATGAGAAAGAATCAACAAAAGATAAAGAATGAGTTATAATTCGAAATGGTGGGCCAGACGGGATTTGAATTCGTGTTCAGTTGGACAATCTTGGTGACCATCTTCGAAATTTCTTCCTAAGGCTCGAATGAAATGCGTCGTCACTTATTGCTCTTTTTGCCAAACCATCAATACCCTCGCTTACTTCCATTGATGCCATTGAATATGTCAAGACCTCAGAAGCAATATTAGCAGTTTTCGTAACTGTGTCTAATGGTACTTCAGATTTCATCCTACTTCCGTGTGTAGAATCATCTCTGATTCCTCGACTATCTTTTAGAAAAGTCTGGAACTCTTCTCTTTCATCATCTGTATCTGAAATCAAAGTAGCAATCTCTAAGTCCAAGTTCTTTCCCTTTGATGAAAAGAGGGTTTCAAAAACAACATAGAAATCTCTGACTATATCCTCCCGTCTAGAGGAACATAGTGCAACATCGTAAGTTTCAATTGCACGAAGTATCTTTGAATACTGCTCACTATTGTTCCTAGCACGATTCAACCTGTACCAGAGTTTCTTTCCTAATTCTACTTGTCCATTTGTTAGGTTGCAGATCACCTCACCTAGTGGGCATAGTACAGGGGGTTCCAAATCAGGGAATGGGACCTGTTCTGTTTCCACTAATACTCCTCCTAAACTCATTCTATACCATACCGACGTGATTCCAACACCACTTGGTTTGAGAATTCTCAAGATTGAAACTACATCTCTGAATTGGTTTCTGACTATAAGGTTCAATATATCCCTGATACCATCGGTAGATATCTCCCTTTTGAGGAAGTCCTTTGAGTGTTTTGTTTCAATAATGAACCTCGATTTTGTTCTACTCTTCACGGATATGCCTTTTTGATTAAAGAATGCTATCTCCATTGGGTTTGCAGCTCTTATTAGCAAAGAATCGCCTAATTCGAAGTGCTGCGTTTCTGTTTCAAATTGATGAAGGTAGGCCCAGGCAATATTCGTGGGCTGAGAGTAACCAATGCATCTCTCAAGTGAGAGATAATTAAGGCTCAGAAGTCTGTTATGGATTCTTGGTTCAGGTTCGAGAAGAAGTGAGTTCCAGACGAGGTCAAATACCATCTGAACCTTGTGTTCATCGTCAAGATTTGCATATAGCTGTGTGTTTTCTTTTTGCATGTGAAAATCTAGTTGTTTAATGAACGTCTTCATTTTCGGCATGTCTGATGCTCTATCTCTCATATAGAAATACGGAGAGACTTTCTTGCCTCTTAGTTTCAAAATAATAGATAAGATTGACCTTGCCAAATTTAGGAAACTGCTGGGTAGTTCGCTGAATCTCGGTGTCGATTTATTGAAGAAAAGTTCCTCCCTCTGATGAATATTAAGTCGATTTTGTAGCGTAAAGAGATTAAGTTTGCGGAGTAAATCTAGACAATTTCTAATCAATTGAACCACTTCATGAGTGATTTGTATCAATTATTCAATGATCTTGAAGCTAATTGTCAATCATCTTGAATGGGGGGTCAATGGAAATCCCAACTGTCGAATGGTTTGCTTCTTAGTGCCTTAAGTTGCTCCGATCTTTTATCAAGTGATTCTTGATTCACTGTAGGTAGTATCTTTGCTAGGTATTTGCCAATTGGCCCAAATTCACTTGCAGATTTAGAATCCAACATTCTTCTAGCGCCCAAGAACAAGTCACAACCAAATCGGTACAACATATCGCCAGCACTCTTAAGTGTATAGAGTTTCCCCAGGTAAGAATCTCTTAGAGCATCTTTCAGTTTGGTAGGATCATCAAGAATCTTGGAATAAAATCGAAACACCCCATGTAGGATTTCTAGTTTATCACGATTTGAACTAGAATTCGGTCGGAGTTCCATCAAGTTGTGGCTATAGCTACCATCATACTCTTCAACCTTGGAAGCATACGCAGAGAGACTTCTCACGTTACATGAATAACATGTTCCACACATATTGCCTCTTTCAATACCTTGGGTATAGAAACACGAATGGGTGAAGTGAAGGATTGGAATGAAAACATCAGCAGACATGATTTCGGCCTTTGTCCATTGTGCAAAAGGGACCTCAACTCGTATATCTCTTCCAGAGATTTTCCTGAATACTTCTTGTAGTTTATCAACTAACAAAGGATGTGTCGTACGTGTGGATTTGTCTGAAGCAGTGGTTTCAACATTCAAAACAAAAGGGCCATTCTCAGGAAGGATTACTTTAGGAAGTCCCAACGAATTTGCTATCAGCAATGCATTAGTTAGGAAGATAATTCCTCGTGAGTGAATGACTGCTTCTCCTGAGTCTTTCCAACTATTGGGTTTTCGAATAGTAGCATCAGAAACAACAAATTCCAATCCAGTACCAGACTGTTCGAGGACACTGCGAGCTCTTCCATAGGGAACAGTTCCGGTTTTAGTATGAGATAATACAACCTTGGAATTCTCTCTTTTCAATAGCAGCATTCCCATTGTGCTATCAACACCTCCCGAGAAGAGACTCGCTTCATTTAGGTCAAGGTCGTCTGTGAGCTTCTTCTGTATAGTTCGAGACCCATTAGTTGTTCCTTTTCTGAGTGTTATCGTTATTGGATGTTCAACCATAATCCTGTATAACTCTTCAAAATATGAGATGATGTCTTCTAAATTTCGAGGCTCTGCAGAGATAAACTCGAGTTCAGTCGAGTCGAATCTGAACTTCTCCATTAGGTATAGACAGAACACAAGTTCACTTATTTCCTGCTCCAATTCTCCAACAGATACCGGCAGGTCTGATGAACCAGTTCTTGGAAAGTAATGCCATAAATGTGTGTTGACACCCTTAGCATGAGTTTTCAGGAGGTCTGTGCTTTTAATGGCCATCATAATTCCCCCTCTCTTAATTTGGATTCGAAAGTCCCCAGAAATTCTTCTAGTAAACTTGTCAACTCTTCTTTTCGTGTGATGACATCCTTCTCGGTTTCAAACCCCTCTTCTGACATCTTGGCCATTATATGATCTATGAATTCATGCGCAGCCTTTCTGATTCCTGCTTCTACACGGTCAATGTCATCATCGTCACGGAACTCATCATCTTCATCCCATTGCAACGTGCTACGAAAATCTCGGTCGATTACAGACTTACTCGATCTGACAAGTGCATCAAATAGAAACAATCTAAGAACCTTGGAAAAATCACTCAACTATTCCCACCCCTCCATCTTATCGACTACAGGTCCTAAGGCTTCTTCAAGTGCTATAGAAACAGATGCACCTACGATTCTCTTTTGGTCCTCGCTTAGTGGAGTTCTACTTATTATACCAGTAGTAAAACCTTCAGCAATTCCGCCAGCTGCAATGCTTGTTCCAATCTCCATAGCAGCAGCTTTCATTCCTTCTCTAATGCCGTGCTCTTTCCCGACTTGATACCCCTTCGCAACAGCTTCAATTCCTGACACCAAAGGTTCTACACCAAGTAAAGCGCCGGCCAATTTGATGCCAATTCTCGCAGCCCCACCATGATCGCCACGACGAATTGCATCATCCATTAGGGAACTAGCTTTGCGATAGTATTTTCTAGAGCCAAAGCTACCGCGGCTACTCTTACCACCCATCATTAGCACACTCTGATTTGCACATGCAACAATTACGGTCCCATTTCAGCGATGATTGGTTTTAATTTAAATTAAGCTATTATGTGATTGACAATGTAGACTACAGGAAAAATGGCAAACCAAAAGGAAATTTGAATGGTATTGAAAATCAATACAAGAAATCCGATGATGATGGACTAGTGGTCAGGTTGGTTTAGCCACAAAGTAATATAAGAACAGAATTGCATCGGGATACAATTCAAATCCTCATCTAAAAGATTTCATGCGCGGGGACATCTCTTTGGGGGTAGATAATTATGAATACAAAGGAAGAACATGGACTGCTAATTCTCGAACAGCAGAAACACCTACAGGAATTCAAAGGAGTTGGACTAAGACACTTTGGATCCACGATTTTCTCAGGCCAATGTGGAAGACTTCTAGGTAAGATGCGTCGCCAAGAAGTAATTCATGATTACGAACTCATTGAGGTTTTTGGAGCAGATATAGGGGCGTATGATAATCGAAGAATTAGTACAATACTGGCTGAGTTGGAAAGAAAAGGTGCAGTGAGAGTATACCGAGAAGGAAATATGATAAAGAAAATCGAAGAGTCAATGAATACTGAAGCAGAAATTCTTGGACTTACTCATGAGATATGGGAAGAGAGCTCTCCAACTAATGTTGAAGAAATTTCAAGAGAAGCTATTCTTTATTCAGGCCGTTTGCCTAGACTTCATGAGGAGCTATATGGGTATTTAGAATCAAGAGGATATGAAGAAAGCCAAATTGAGCTAGGAACCGATTTGACAACTAAATTTGGAATGTTGACTAAAGTCAAAGATATTGAAGGATTCGACCAACCTGTATATCATACTCCGATACTTGGAAATGTGAATATCAGAGGCGCAATTCATCATATAGGAAGTTTAACAGATGATTTGAAAGTACATGTTGATCGAACGCTCAGAAGTGTATCCGATAGTCAAGGCATTCCTTTTGATAAGCTTATGCTACCTGACAATATCTCGAATGCCCTTCACCGCCTTGGGTTAATCAATGTAGAACAGGTTGAAACAACAGGGGGTGTGAGAAAAGACTTCGCATTCACTCCATCAATGTGGGGAAATCTAGGATTGCCATGTTCAGATGAACAAGAACATGTAAGAGCTCTGTTATCGTGTATCCAATTTGGTCAAATATGTCCAACGGAAGTAGATGGTAAAATTTTCAAAATCAAATATCCTGTTTTGTATCTCAAGGCTTTGTTACATAAGGGAAGAGTCGGACCTAGTACAATGATAGGAACTGATTATCTCATATTGGTGCGAGAAGGAATTGTTAAGCTTGAACCGAGTTGGAGAGATGGTCAGTGGGATATGATTGCAATCAAGGATGATGTTGTGGATAGAGCATACAAAGTCATGAAGACTGGCATTGGTGCCGATGTAGACATCGAACCTCGTCCCGAATCACTTACTCAGTATGGAAACTTCTCAAATTCAGTTCACACACGACTGGAAACTGAAATAAAACTCAAGAAGCAAAATCTCGATACTGATTATGCGGATAAAGAAATGGTGAAGCTACTGAGGGGTGAGAAATGACGGGAAAGGGAGAAATGTTGGAATTCCGGACAACCCGTCTTCTCTTTAAACTTGGATACTTTACAAGAAGAGGGGTTCAACTCAAGTCCTATTTCTATCCTGAAACGAGTGATATAACAGACATTGATTCTTACGGTATTAGATGGAATTTAGATTTGTCTTCAGCAAAAACACTGGCAATGTGTACAACAGAAAGAGATAGGGTGGAAAGGGGGACATCAAACAGAATCTTGCTAGTTCGTGGTCTGAAGGATTTGATTCAAGGGGAATCATCCTATTTAGTCATGGAAAAGATGTCCAAAAAGCTCAGAGCATTTTCAATGACAAATCAAGTAATTCCAATTGATACAGAACACTTAGCAGAACTAGAAGCTAATCTAGAGCTTACACAATTCTTTGCTTCCAATGTCCCATCATTGAAGAAGGACTTGCTTGGGTTTTGGGACAAACTTAAGGAGCTTGGGCGTTCGGAATCAAAACGGCACTATTGGTTTTTAATTTCAGATTTCTGGTTTATGGAATCAAACTTGCAAATAAAGAGATTGCTTAGCCATGTTGATTATCTATGCAGTACATTAGTTCTGAAAGATCCACATGAAAAATGGATGTATATTGAAAGCGCAATACTTCTTTCAATGGCACTCCTAATTTTCTCTTTCGAGGTTTCATGTCAACCAGTTTCAATGCGAGAAGATTACATAAGGGTGAAAATGATTGAAGGCATTTCAACTGTCGAAGAACAAGAACGTATCAGAAGAGCAACCTACAACATTGTTGCATCAAAAGTCAAAGAAATTACAGGAGAATCGTTCAGAATAGCAGACTCTGAGTTGGAGATACCACCTCCCGAATATACACCAAAACTAACTGAACTTGTACTTAGAATTATCAAACATGCACAGCATGCAACAAGCCTTTGTAGATTAATGGATTATTTCTTATATGAAACTGTCATGTGGGGTAATGAGCTAGACCAAGCTGAAATAGCCGATAGATTGATGTTAAATGAAATCGAGATTGATTTTGTGGCAAAGCTTGGGAAGAATGTGATTCATTTCATGGATCCAAGAGCGGATGAACATGATTTCTTGAAGCTGTTTTTGAATTACTAATTCATAGTGACACTCCAATGTCAGTATAACGAATTAGAGGAATAGATATCCATGATTAAATTGCAGGATAACACCAAGAATCAAAATAAATTAAAGAAAATGCCCAATCTATCAAAACTTAGAAATCTTCTCTCATCGGATTTAGAAATATACATCCGTACTCTTCCTCTTGCCCTTCTGTGTGTTCGCAACATGATTTGCAGTGATGATTTCACGAAACGCACTATAGATGAATGGTGGAATTGAAATTACTTCCGGATACGAAGAATGACTATTGCAACAATAAATGTCAATATCTGAAGATAATTAGCAATTGCACTGACAAGTTCTCCTGCAAAGATATCCTGAAGAAGCAAAGGAAATAGAAATCCTACTAGAAGAGAAACCAAGATGAAGTATTCAACCTTAACCATTCTTTCCTCATAATCATTTTCCTGAATTCTCCATTTTGTTTCCAAACTATGAAAATCTGGCCACTTCCATAGATCCTTTGCAATCTCACTAGTATAGTGCTCTACATCTACATCCTTGAAAATCATCCTAATTTCATCTTTGAGTGTGTCCAAATCGTTTCGATATTTCTTTTCATCCTCAGAAGATAGAATAGGGTGTGGAAGAATGTCAACTCTCTGCTGGTATAGTGTCGCCTGATACTTAGATTCAACCTTGTATTCCTTATTTACAATTTCAGAATATCTGAGAATTTTTGATAGTATTCTTCGTTTCGGACCGAAAATTCTTCTCGAGATTTGGAGTTCTGAATCAATGTCATCGAACCATGACACGGCTTGATTAATAAATCGAAAAACTTCATACAGCAATATTATTGATATTCCGATATCTTCCATAATGTGCAATGGATAGGGTTCAAAATTGTTGCCATAAAGAAAAACTGATTGACTGAAGAGTGATTTGCTTTTGTCAGGCTTTTCCATCCTTTGTCCCCAATCATATCCTCCTTCTTTACGGATTCCAGATTCAGTCCATATTGTTGATACTCCTTTAGTCAAAGTCGTGATTGAATCAATTGCTTTGTCTACTTTTTTTTGATAATCTTCTCCTAAACCTGCTGGATTTTTTATATGGACTAGGACGCGTCCCAATAATCGTGTGGGAGATTCTTCAGCCTCTACTATTTTCAGACGTTTTGAAATCTCATCTTCCATTGAATAGATTAGCTTTTGAAAATCGTCTTCAAACGATATGTCAGTGTTCCAGAATATCTCCCATTTTACTAATGTTATTAACCACCTATTGGCAAGACGCATTATATAGTGGGGATTAGCTGCTATCGACTTTGAACCAATGTACCGCATTTTTTGTCCGTCAGATAAACTCGATACAAATTCAGAGAAATCCTCTGAATCTAACGAAATAGATTCTTTGATCTTGTCGTAATTTTTCCAAAAGTAATCCTGACTAATCCCCTCAAGTGGAGAAAATAGAATTAAATTCACTACCACTCTCTCATGTGAATTTCCTGCATCAATGATTGGAGGTATTTCATTCACCATGTTTCATCTATCTTGAAGCAATATTAAGCTTCAACATTCGAACGTAGTCCATCTCGATTACAATAACCTCTGGGCCATAGTGATCATGATTATTCAAAAGATAATGGCGGGCCAGGGGGGATTTGAACCCCCGACCAACAAGTTAAGAGCTTCAACACACGAGAGGAGTTCTGCGTGTACTGTCGCTATACCTGGCTTAGCCACTGGCCCACGAAACGCCTTTTGCCTGTTTTGCGTTTATAGAGATTTTGGT
>JAEORG010000322.1 GCA_016841005.1 Candidatus Thorarchaeota archaeon
TATTCGAAATGCTAATCGCTCACGTTCAAGATTCTTCATTGCCATTCTCCTTTGCGTGATATCCAGTAATACCCCTACAATGCCCAATGCATTTCCATCATGGTCTCGGTAGACAGACCTTGTTACTTCATAATCTCTCAAGATTCCATCTGGACTCTGAATAGAGATCTCAAAAGACTGATCTGGACTGCCTTCAATTAGGACTCTATCTAGTTCTGCAAGATCTGCTTTGGTTATCCCGATTGCTCTCTTTACTACAATGTCACTTGATTTTCCAATAACATGCTCAGGAGTTGTGCCAAGTAGCTTACTAGCAAATGCCATGTTACATCTTTGATATATTCCATTGATACCTTTGAAAAAAACTGGACTTGAGATTGTATTTAACAACGCATCTAGAAATTCAATGCTCTCCTTTTGAGCAATTTCAGACATCCTTCTATCTGTTATATCAATCTCTACGATTTGAAGTGCAGGTCGACCGTCAAACTCAATCTCTTGAAGAAATCCCTCTACCCATCGAATGGAACCATCAGGTTGAATATATCTAAAAACATGCCGAGGAGCAATATCTTCACCAGCCTCTAGAGCTCTATTCCTCTCACGTAGCCCCTCAATATCATCCGGGTGTATATTCTCCCAAATATCTGTTGGTGACATATTTTCGAGTTCTTCACGAGTTCGACCTAATGTCCTAGCAAAGGGCTCGTTAACAAACACATATCGTCCATCTTGTAAGATTGCAAAGCTTTGAAGACTGTTTTCGACTAGATTACGATAATTAGCTTCAGAAGTAGCCAGAGCTTCAGATGCTATTTTGGATTCAGTGATGTCCTGAAACTGAGTTACAAAATATTTTGGTTTTTTATTTTCATCTAATCCAATTGATGAGCTTATGAAAGTATACACTGTATGTCCGCTTTTATGCAAGTACCTTTTTTCAAGTTGGATAGTTGTTTTCCCATTTTCGAATTTACCATCGACAATCTCAGGTGTTTTGTTCATATCCTCAGGATGAGTAACCTCAGGGAATGTTTTCCCAACCAGTTCTTCTCTCGTGTATCCAAGCATTTGACACAGAGCCAAATTACAATCCATGATCACGTTATCGAATGAAACCAATGCCATACCAATTGAGGCATCATGAAATGCGCCTCGAAATCTAGTTTCACTATCCTGTAGAGCTTTTGTCGCAAACATCCGCTCGGAAATATCTTGTATCTGAGTAACAAAGTATAGTGGATTGCCCTTTGAATCTCGTGTTAGTGAAGAAGCTGTTCTTGTCCAAACCGTATCCCCATTCTTCTTGAGAAAACGTCTTTCAATAACAGGTTCAACAGATTCACCCCTGAGTATATTGAATGCTGCAATTGGCACCTCTCCTTGTTCATCTGGATGGATGAATTCCTCGAGATTCTTAGAAACTAGTTCTGATTCTGAGTATCCTAGCATTTCACATAATGACTCGTTTACTTCAATTATTTCCAAATCCAGCGACACAATTGCCATTCCAATCGCAGCATCTTCAAATGATGCTCTGAATCGAGAATCACTCTCCTCAAGGGCAAGTTTTGCTCTTCGATGGCTAACAACTGCTCGAATTGTATGAGCAAGTTCTGCATACAAGCTCTTCGGATCTATTCCTTTGGTAATATAGAAATCCGCTCCAAGATTTAATGCACTAATAGCTACTTCTTCTCTTCCTCGTCCTGTAAAAATAATAAAAGGAATCTCGAAATTTTTGGATCGCAGTAATTCAAGAAGCTCTAAACCATTCATCCCCGTGGGCATTTCATAATCACAGACTACCACATCAAATGGTTCCGAATGAAAGACATTGAGACCTTCTTCAGCTGAAATCGCGGTATCAATTTCAAAGGTTGGATCTTCTTTATTCAGATACTTGGTTGCTACTTCGAGAAGGTCTGCATCATCATCTATTAGTAGCACACGAATAGTCATCCAAGTTACACCCACAATTTACCCAACTATCTTTCGAAGGCAATACCGTTTTTAACTTAACTTCGATGCTCACATATCGTTTTGGGAATATCATTTAATGCTATAAGGTAAATATCATGAAAGTGATATCTGTACAAAGTGCTGAATTTATCAACCGACCGAATAGGTTTCTAGGTCAAGTCTTACTGAACGATGAGGTTGTCGATGTTTTCATACCTAATCCGGGACGAATGTTTGAATTGATGGTTCCTGGAAAAGAAGTCTTTGTTCGAGAAATAAATCCTCAGGGGAGAAAAACTAATTTCGATATGATCGCAGTGAAACACAAAGGAGTCATAGTATCAATCGATTCATATCTCCCAAATCGATTTATGAAAGAGTTACTAACAAGGAGGGAATTTCGGAGGTTTTCAGGATATTCAAAAGTTAAATCTGAACCACAAGTGTATGAAGGACGATTTGATTTCTTTTTGGATGGACCAGAAACTAAGGTGTACATAGAAGTAAAATCATGTACGCTGGTTAATGAACGACGTGCTATCTTTCCTGATGCTCCTACATCAAGAGGAACAAGGCATATACGCAATCTAGCGAGATCCTTAGATGATGGAATTGTTGACCGGGCATCTGTTGTTTTTGTTGTTCAAAGACCGGATGTAGATGTATTTTCTCCAAATGACCTTACAGATCCAAAATTTGGTTCGGCTTTAAGAAATAGCCATGACAGAGGTGTTGAAGTTTATGCTCTTCGAACAGAGGTTGTTAATTGGAACCTTGAATTCCGTGGTGAAATTCCTATTGAATTAGACTATTTCTCCAATAAGAGGTAAAATCAATTCCATTAAGCGCTATGCATCAACTTTTTTTAGCCTAAGGCGTTCGGATAGCTATGGATGATACAACTAGAGGGTCTTATTGGGACTCTCTGAAAGAATGGAGGAAATTCATTATAGTTGTAGTCCTTCTTCTATTTACACCATATCGGATAATTGGATCAACTTCATCAAATTCATTGAATATTGATAGTTTATTCTATGCTGCTACCTTTGGTGAAGAGTTTTCTTACAATTTGAAGCCATTATTCCTTCTTAGCGTCCTGAATCTGATATTGATAATAATCCCCAGTATCTACTTTAATTATAGAAAGATTTCAAAATATGATAATGAATCAATTGAAAGTCTTGGATTAATAATATCACTACTTACTCTCACCGTCCTAGCAATTATCAGCCATCAATCTTACTCGACACCAAATCAAATAGACATTTCCTCAAGTCCTACCCCAAATCTGCAATTCTTACCAGGATTTGCCTTACTTTTAATTTTCTTCACAATATTTGTACCAATTCTCAAAAGTCTCTATGTAAATTCTACAAGTTATTCCGATCAGTCGTACTTCAAAAGATTCCTACCCCAAACTGCGACCGGATGGTTACTGATTTTCCTGATTATCCTTCCATCAGGGATAACTATTAGCTCATTAAACGCGTCAACATTTGATCTCTTTGGCTCTATTTCTCTAGAAATCCTTGCTGCGTATTTCTCAGGATCTATAGATATTTTACATTATAGCCAGTTCACAATAATTACTGGCTCTATATCACTTGGAGGAATTATTGCGCTCTTTAACATGTTAACATGCTTACTATGGAATTCATTACTTGTTATAATGACTGTAGGTTATTTGATGGAAAAAATCAGTTATCGCATGTTAATCTTCGGAGGTCTGCTATCAATAGTCCCCCACCTATTTCTCATGATTTTATCATTATTATTCTCTATTGGTGCAGGATTTATAACTAGTTTTTATATTCCCCTTCCTCTGCTGCAATTTGGGGTCATCATAATTACTCGTAAAGAAGCATACCTGAAAAAAATGGGAGGAGCCAAATCAACAAAAATGAAACGTCTAGAATTCGTTAAAGTCCCATTTGCATACATTATTACATCTTCATTCCGCAGAATATCTCGTGGTTTTCGGAGGGAAAACGAGAAACATCTGGAAAATAGCTTGGATACTAAAAGTGACAAGGAGATTTCCTAATGATTGAACATGATCGAGAAATCATCGAAACTATGTCAGGTCCCGAGCTCATTCGATTAGCTCAAGCGATGAATGTTCCATTCACAAAACGAACTGTTAAAAGAAGTGTAATGGAGGAGTCTATATTTGAAGCACTGAAACGTCTGAGAAATTCTAGAGATTCACCACCTTATTTACTAAAGACACCTGCAATAAATCTCTCCGGGATGAGAAAAGAATTCGGTAGAAAAGTTGCTGTGAAGAACCTTGAGCTAAAAGTTAATTCAGGTGAAATCGTTGGACTTGTTGGTCCAAACGGAGCGGGAAAGACAACAACTCTAAGGGTCTTAACTGGAATAATTAAACCAACTGAAGGTTCTGTCATCGTTAATGGTTATCGTATGGACAAGAATCCAATAGCGGCTAAGATGAAAATCGGATACATTCCAGAACGACCAACATGTTATCCAAGTCTTAAGGTGATTGAATATCTAACTTTCATTGCGAGGATTTATGATGTTTCTAGAGTCGATGCACTGCTTCGAATTCGAGAGTATGTTAATAGGTTTCAACTCGATGAATTTCTCAATTCATATATTGGAACTTTATCAAAAGGCAATCTTCAGAGAACTCTACTTACAGGAATTTTCGTAAGAGATCCGCCATTCATTCTAGCCTTGGATGAACCAATCTATGGACTTGATCCACGTGGTGCGTGGAGTTTGAAAGCGCATCTAAAGGAATTGAAAGATAAGGGATCTGCAATTCTTGTTTCTACCCATATTCTTGAGGTCGCAGAAGGTCTATGTGATAGATTCTATATCATGAATGATGGAGATATCGTTGGTCAGGGAACTCTTCAGGAGCTAAAAGCCACGAATGGGGGTACAAAGAATCAGGAAGAAGTATTTCTCACATTAACTGGTGGAATACCTGAGGAGTGATTTTCATGAGAGTGAAAACTCCAACTTTAGTTATGAATGAGATAAAGATGCTCTATAACCATTTCATTCAGACGATAACTACCCCATCGATGTTGGTATTTTACATTATTACTATCTCTGGTGCTCTTTTTGTCAGTTCTATTGCCTCTACCTTGTTCAGTCTTGCTCCAATATTTGTCCCACTTGCAGGTCTTTTGGAATCGGTCATTGACCAATCAGCGATTTTCTCAGCAATTGGTCTGTTGACTCTTGGATCAGTGGCTGGAGGTTATTTCGGAATTGGACCTGCGGAAGTTCTTGATACTCCTGACGAATATATTATGATGGTGGGACCTCTGCATCCACATCAATTGTTTCTTGGAAGATACATCCGACGTATTGTTAGGAAATTCTATTATTTTATCCTCGGTTTAATTGTCGTTTTTCCATTACTCTCTCAATCAGGACTTGTAGCAAGTGGTATACTGATTGCCATTGTGGGTATCATTGTTTTCTTAGAAGTTAACTATTTCTTGGGAAGTATCTGTAGCATTGTAAGAAGAAAGATTGATGACAGATTTCAAACTCGCTTACGTTATCTTTTTCTTCTATTCATCATTTTAATGGCGTATATTCCCTCCCTTCCTCTTGTCACATGGCATCCAGTATTTCAATTGGGAATTCCTGCAAACCAAGTAAGTGTTTTACTTATGGAATTGACAGGTATTCATAGTATCGGCATCAATCCTATGGCAGTCTTCATTATGCTTATTGTATCGTATTTTATTGGACTACTGGTCCTTACAAATGTGAGTGATTACGACTATTACGAACTCTTTTCAACTAAAATGACACAAGAAGAAGCTGAGGGAGCATTTAGTCGAAAGGTCAGAGGGCAAGTTGATTTCTCTGAATCACGTTTCAATGATCCAATGATATGGATAATGTTAAAGGATTTCTGGAGCAAGATGCGAACTCCTCTTCAATTCTGGAAATACCTCTATGTTATCATAGGTATCGCGCTTGGGCTGTATCTCAATATTGTGCAACCTGTTTGGCTATCACCTCTGCCAATACCACCTGAGTTCATTCACTCTATTATTCCAGCATTCATGTTAATCCTAATACTTCTTACACAGATGTCATCACTTCCATCACTACTGGCTTTTGTTGAAGAGAAGGAAAATATCTACTTACTTCGGTCCAGCCCATTTAGATCAAAAGATATCGTATTAGCAAAATATCTATTGAGTGTCTTGGAGATTGGAGGGACATCCATTCCACTCTATCTTTTTCTCCTATACTTTTTCAGAGTTCCAGGGTCTATTTATTTAATTTCACTTGGTGCTCCAATGATTTTGGTATTCTCTGGGACTGGAATTATGGCAGGTGCATATGTTCCTGTATTTACTAATGATCCAAAATCCCCACCTGTTCCACTAGCTTTCTCTTTTCCAGCAATCAATCTGGTTCTAGGAGGGATGATTTTATGGATTGCATCTGAATTCGCAAATAGCACGACACTCATATTTGTGCTGCCTGTCTTTACTGTTTTCACTGTGTTACTTTTCCTTTCACTCTCAGTACATGCTATGAAATCATACAAATGACCCAATAGTATCTCAGTTCGATTTCTTTCTAGTTAGGCGTAATGCATTGGCAATTACAAAGAGGGTAAGTCCCATATCTCCGAAAGCAATTGCCATCCATAAACTGACATATCCAAGAATGGCAAGAATTCCTATGAGAACTTTGGCACTAATTGATATAGTTACATTCTGTCTTATGACTCTCATAGTTTTCTTAGCTCGAGAGATGAGTCGAGGGATTTTCCTAAGGTCTTCTTCCATGAGTGCCACATCTGCAGTTTCTATAGCTGCATCACTGGAAATAACTCCCATCGCTATTCCAACATCAGCAGATGCAAGTGCGGGAGTATCATTTACTCCATCACCAACCATGACTGTAGGACCCTTTGAAGACATCATCTGGACATGGTGTACTTTGTCTTCGGGTAATAGCTCTGCTTCAACCTGACTGAATCCTAATTCATGTGCAATTGTCATAGCAATGTCCCTATTATCTCCCGTTAACATTGTGGTTTTAATCCCTAGCTGACCAAGTTCTCGTATTGCTTCTTTTGTCCCCTCACGAATTGCATCTCCTAAAATGATTGTACCAAGATGGACACCATCTTTTACAACAAAGACGACTGTTCCATTTCCACATTCATGGTCCTGTTGAGGTAGTTCAATATTATTGGAAACTAGGAGTGTTCGATTTCCAACAATATATTTACTATCTCCAATATATCCTATCACTCCTTGTCCAGGGATGCTCAAGAACTCTCTAACTTCTGATATTGCTAGCTCTTCATTTCTAGCTGTTTCCCTAAGTGCGGCAGCGATGGGATGCTCAGACATCATTTCCAAAGCAACTGCTGCCGCTAAGATATCCTCACGGGTTGCTTCACTATGAAGACAGATATTCTCCAATGATAGCTCTCCCTGTGTGAGCGTACCAGTCTTATCAAAGGCAACAGTTTTTGTTTTGCTTAGTTTCTCAATATAATCAGAGCCTTTGATTAGCACTCCTTCTCTCGCAGACCCTGCGATTGAAGAGACCATGCTTACAGGTATCGAAATAGCGAATGCACATGGGCAAGAAATCACCAGTAAAGTTAAACCCCTGTAAATAGCATCATGTAGAGGTGATCCTAAAAGAAGTGTTAAAACTACCATGATAAGAGCACCTGTGACAACGATTGGAGTGTAGATATGCGAAAATCTTGCCACGAGATTCTCTGTATGTGATTTTGACTTTCTTGCTTCTTGAACAAGTTCAATAATTCGAGATAAAACAGTGTCCTTTGATTCTTTTGTGACCTTCGCCTCTAAATATCCATCAAGATTCATTGTTCCTGCAAAGACTTCATCGCCAATTGTTTTGTGCACGGGTCGTGATTCACCTGTGATAGGTGCTTGATTAACAGCTGATGTTCCTAGTATCACCTCTCCATCAAGACCAATCTTCTCACCCGGACGTATCATAATAATCTGACCTATGGATACGTCATCAGGATGCATACATGATTCCAGATCTCCTACTTTCACAGATACTGATGGTGCTTCTAGTATCATCAAACTCTGAATCTCTGTACGCACTCTATCGCCCGCCTTCTCTTCAAGTAATTCTGCGATATAGAACAAGAACATAACCGCAGCTCCTTCGGCAGGCTCTCCAATAAGAAAAGCACCAGTGGCTGCAACTGTCATTAGGAAACTAATACCCAGATGAACATTCAAAATACTTCTAATTCCATTTGGGATAATCCACCGTCCTGCTGAAATTAATGCAATGAAGTAAGCTGTATAGTATACTAATGGAGGATAACCATATAGCAAGAAAATTAAACCAAAAATCAAAGATATAGCTGAAATAGTAGCTAGAATATATTTTGTCCTGAAGCTTGCATTTTCTTTGGATTGACGCTCAGCCTCGCAGTGAGCACAAACATGACTATTTTCCACTGACATGTTCTTCTGCTGTTCTGAGGATTGTTCTGATACATTCATCTTGGAGTTCATAGTAAATGTTCCTTCCTTCTCTGGTGTGTTTGATGAAACCCATGTTTTCGAGTTTTGAAAGCTGATGACTTACTCTGCTGATATCCATCTCAAGTGCTTGTGCAAGCTCTGAAACATTGTATTTATTTCTTTGAGTTAATTTAGATATGATCTGAATCCTTGTATGGTCTGAAAGAGCTTTGAATATTTTGACCACTTCATGAATCTTTTCATCATCAATGCAAACTTCTTGATTTTCCATTCCTGATGCTGCCATTAGAAACTGCGTCCGTATCTTAATGTTTGAACATTTGAACCACTGTTCAATCATTTTTAAACATTACTCTGTGTCATATTGGAAATGCATCTAAAGTCCCTCGCAATAACTATTATCTATGAAATTCATGTGGTTTCATTGGGACCGTGACATGCAACATCCAATTTTGTTGCATAATCTAGGGTTAGAAAGTTAACCCTGCTAACCCCCAGGGGACGCGAATGTGACCAATAAACCCACCACACTAAAGGAGAAGGCAAGAATGGCATCAGAAAGACATTACCAAGTTCTCTTTGATTCCTCCCCCATGGCTTACTTCTCTGTTAGCAAACTTGGTACAATTACTCAATTGAACAAGGCCGCAGAAGAATTACTTGGTTACAACGCGGATCAGATATTGAAACGAGATATATCATCAATTTTTCCAAGTACTGGTTCATCTTCGGATGCTGGAAATCTCCTTGTATCTGAAGTATTGCAAGGAAAGGAAATCAAAGACTTGGAAGTACAGATGATTGATGCAGAAGGAAATAGAATATGGGTTAGTCTAACTGCAAGCTTACTCAAGTCTCCAGGTCTGAAAGACGTAATAGGAATCATGGCATTTAACATTGACAGAAGAAAACATGCAGAAGCTCGTGCCATTGCGGATCAGGAACGTGCGGCTCTAGTACTTGAGATTATGACACATGATTTGAACAATGTGAATCAGAGTCTAGTTTTTTCATTGGGTCTAATAGATGAAATGAAGAACATACCTGAGGCTGGTCGAAATCTAATCCATCAGACAATAGATGAAGTTCGAAAATCAGCAAGAATGATTTCCAATCTTAGGTCCATTATTGATCTCAGCGAAAAATCTCTAGAATATGAATGGACTGAATTGAGGGTTCCATTGGAAAATGCAATACAGCTAGTTGAACAGGAATTTCCGTCCAAGAGAATAATTGTGAACACGAACATCGTTGAAGGTGAATTCATAGTTGAAGGACATTCAAAGGTTGAATTAGTCTTCTTCAATATACTTCTTAATTCCGCACAATTTGTACCATCAGATGAAGTCGTCATTGACATTAATGCTATGAGTACCGAGACTGGAGATAAGATTAGAATAATAATCGAAGACAGCGGCCCTGGTGTTCCAGATTCATTAAAAGAGCATATTTTCAGGCGATCTGGTTCACCTGATACCCAAATAGTTGGACGGGGGCTTGGATTAACTCTTGTAGATCGAATTATCGAGAGTCTAGGTGGCGAAATTTGGGTGGAAGACCGCATTGAAAACGATCACACAAAAGGAGCAAAGTTCGTTCTTATGTTTCGTAGTTGGAATGAACAGAAGATACTTGAGTGTGGTCGAACATGTTGCATTACCTTCTACAAGTCCAATCATTGTTTATTCTGTGATCCTACATTTGAAATCATTACTTCGATAATGGATGAGATGGGAGTACCAAGAAGTACTTTGGAGGTAATCAATGTAGATGATCCGAATGTCAATATCGATGAGGGTGAATTACCAATGCTTCCCCTAACACGAATTTGTGACACAGAAATAACAGGATTCGCAGATGTCGATGAAGTTAGAATGGCAATTGTAAACCTATTGATGAAGCCTAGTTATCCTTATTGATAATAAACACTTAATCCAAAGGATTTTTGGCGAAGAATAGGATTGTTTCCTTGAAGAATGATGAGATTTGGTGTACAGGTAGAACCACAATTTGGTTTTAGCTATTCAGAAGTTCTAAAGATTGCCGATGAAAGTCAAAAAAACGGATTCTCTACTGTGTGGTTTTCAGACCATTTCATGCTTGATAAAGATGCGGTTGACAAAGTTCTCTTGGATCCATGGCTACTAATGGCTTCCTTGATTCGAGACAACAAGGATATCCGAGTTGGTAGTTTGGTCTTTTGTAGTAGCTATCGCCATCCACCACTCCACGCGAAAATGGCGGCGACACTTGATGTCCTTTCAGAAGGGCGTTTAGAATTCGGGATTGGAGCTGGTTGGAAAGAGCTTGAGTATAATGCATACGGATATGAATTTCCTGCTTCAAATACACGGATTGACCAACTAGCAGAGGCTGTACAGATTATCAGAGGAATTTGGACAAATGAGAAATTCTCATTCAAAGGCGTACACTACTCCACAGAGAAACTAGTATCATATCCTAAACCGATCCAAGAACCACATCCAACTATTTGGATTGGCACAATGTATGGACGTAAGCGGATGCTTGAAGTCGCTGCAAAATATGGTGACGGTATAAACATTGCATGGGCGTACACTAGTGAGCAATGCAAGAAGATGTTTCAACGTCTTGATGGATTCGCTGAGAGAAATGGAAGAAATCCTTCTGATATCAAAAGGTCAGTGGGTTTCTGGACTCGTGTGTTTGACTCTGAAGAATCCATGGAGTCTGCGATTATTGAGAATGCTGAGAAGCGAAACACAACTGTAGAAGATTATCGAGAGAGAATCAATTCAGCAATGTGGGGAACTCCTGAAATGCTTGTTGAAAAACTGAGAGCGTATGAAGAGATTGGGGTATCTGAGGCGATATTCATGTTTCCCCATGAGATTGAGCTTTCTCAAATTGAATTATTCGGAAAAAGTGTGATAAAGAATCTATAGCAATTGGGATGAAGAGGGGCAAGAGCCCCAAATCCCATTAGAAGAACATTGTCTTCTCGTGTTTCATAACCTGATCGATCATGGTTGCAGCACCTGCAACTTGGATTCTTGAATCAACGAAGTCTTCTTCTTTCATTCCGCGGAATTCAAAGGAATTCGAACAGACTTCAATTGTACCGCCATCATCAAGAAACATCTGAATGAGGTCCTGAAGTGGTGGGAATCCAGGGGCTTGCATCTTCTGAGGGATACCTTTCTTAACGAGGTATACAGCATCCATCATTAGAAAGATGTTTGTCTGAATATCTTGAGCCTGAGCAGTCGTCCCTGTCACAAAAGGTCCAAAGCAACGTTCTGCTGCTTCTGGACCCCATTGTCCGATAATGTATAGTTGTGGATTATTCTGTGCCATAATGTATTCATCTCCATTAGATTAGGATAAGCTCTCCCCAGAACAGTACAAGACCAATCAGATAGAATAAAGATACTATCAAGTTAGTAATGTGTGAGCTGTGCATTGGTGCGCCTTGCATAGTTTTCATTAGAATTGGAATTACAGTTCCGAATTCAAGTAGGAACGCAATTAAGACCAGTACTAAATCAGCAAGCACTAGCCAGAAAACCCAATCCGTTAAGCCAACGAATGGTAAAATCAGTGCGACAAGTCCAATCATCATTGCAATCATAAGCATCATGACTTGCGTCATGAGGTACATACCCATTCTCCTTGCAAGGAGGAACCCGCTGAACATTGCGCTCATGTTCAGAGCAAAGAGAACGAACAGGAGTAGTTGGTATAACGCCATTAATTGTTCACCTGAATTTTGTGCACGGGCACAAAACCGATTTTTAAGAGTGACGGAATAGGACATATAATTCAAAGAATTAGTTGCATTCTGTAACTATAAACTCCGATATACACACTATTTTATTCATAATATTATTTGTAACAATACACACTATATAGCAATGCATAAATTGGGTTATTTTCGGTGGGCGGACGGTTGATAACCAATGGCAGACCATCAAGTAGCAAAGGAATTCGATGCAAGCGGCCTTAGATGCCCAATGCCTATTCTTCAGACAAAGAAGCAAATAATGACCATTGAGATTGGCGAAATTCTCAAAGTTATCGCTACAGACATTGGTACAAAGAAGGACTTTCCAGCATTTGCGGAGAGAACCGGAAATGAAATCGTCGAACTCGTTGAAGAGGGCGATAAGCTAATTTGGTACTTGAAGAGAACAAAATAATTCAAAAAATAATACGGCCACACCCTTTGGACTAGAGTTAGCCCTAGGGTGCGGTGATAATCTATTTCTTCTTATCCTCATCATCTTTAGATGCGAATTCACCTAGTGATTCCTTCATCAGCGATTTAAAATCAAAGCCCATCATCTTTGCCATTACCATCATAGGTAACATGACATTCCCAAAGACTTTGAATGCTTCAGAACCTCCACCTTCTCCGTCTTCACCTGCTCCTCCACCACCACCGAAGAGAGTAACATCACCTATGTCGATATTCTTGTAAATCTCTGGTAGCATTTGAAGGAAATCTCTAGCAAAAGCTTGGGGTGAATAGTCCCGTGCGGCCTCAAGGGTCTTCTTGATACCCTCCGCTTGTGCGCCTGTCACTTTCTTTATCTGATCCGCTTCAGCTGTAGCAATTGCGCTTATCTTGGTAGCTTCTGCTTCCGCCTCTTGGAGTATCCTTTGAGCTTGTACTTCGACTTCTTGCTTGATCTTTCTCTGTTTCTCAGCTTCAGCATTGAGTTTTGCGACTTCCAAATCTTTTGAGGCTTCAACTTCTGCTTGCTGCTTCTCATATTTGCGTGCCATCAAGTCCTTCTGGAGAGAAATCTCAAGCACACTTTGTTCTCTGCGTTTTTCAGCCTCCTGAATATCTCTGAGCTGATCTTGTTCCTGAACACCAATCAGCTTATCACGATCAATTTCTTTCTCACGGAGAACACGAGTTCGTTCAATATCACGTGTACCTGTGGATTGATCTGCATCAATGAGAGCAATTTGAGCCAGTCTATGCATCTCTGCTTCTCTTGGTTTAGCCATATCACGTAGAAATGAATCGTTAACTACAGACACGTCAACAAGCTCGACAGTAACTACTTTCAAACCCCATTCACTGACGATATCAATGAGTTCTTTCTTGATTGCTTCTATAATGAGCTGACGTTCTTCGAGGATTTCTTCTACTGAAAGTTGAGCGCATGCTGTTCTAATAACTGATTCAATAATTGCAGTAAGACGTGGAGGTATCTCGCTCCATTTTACGTTATTAATCGTCGCAATAGCATTTTCTGCTTGCCATTGCAATACTGCGCTTAATTTTATTTTCTGCTTCTCTTTCGATAGAACAGACTCTGCAGAGATATTCAACTGCTGTACAGTTCTATCTACTGCAAGAATTCTATCAATGAATGGTATACGAACAACCATGCCTCCCTCCCCTTGCTTCTTAGCTTTACCAAATCTAAGATGCACATAGAAAATGTTTGGATCGAAAATCCGAATGTATTTTCTAATGTATAATCCGATAAGGAGAACAGCTAGGATAATAAAAAGGGCTAGTGCAAAGGCTAGGTTTTGTGCAAACCAGTCAAATATTGATGCCTGCATTTGTGGGTCTACTCACACCGTTATTCTGATTCTTAATCTCCTTCGTTCCTCTGGAGATTCTTTGCCCCACGAATCTCACCCTGCAGCATTGTGCTACATTTCTCCATTACGCGGATACCCCCAGACAAACCGGGGAGATTACGTACTCATGTGACCCTTCGTTTGAAGGAATATAAACCCTTTCTGAAATGCAGGCAAATGCTCAGAATGTGAAAATTCTATGGGGAGAGGTTTTAATCCCTCTCCCCTTCTGCGAAGAGATCA
>JAEORG010000034.1 GCA_016841005.1 Candidatus Thorarchaeota archaeon
ATGCGTCAGTGGCAACCCTATTCTCCTCTAATCTGTTGTCTTGGATATCCAATATTGATAATGTGGGTTGGGTGTTTCAATGAGTCTTCTTGAACCTGAGTTGGAAGGGCTGTTCGGACAGCACAAGCTTCGAGATTTCAAATGGATTGACCCAAAAGAAATCGTGGTTTCACAATGGGTGAGAATGAAATGTGAATTTGGTTGTCCAGATTATGGAAATGCATCCTGCCCTCCAAATCTACCATCTGTTTCAAATTGTCAGAAATTCTTCAGAGAATACACAGATGCATGGATATTCAGATTCACAACGACTGAGGAAAATCCAGAATCATTAGATCATTGGCTAGATGGATTAAAATCACAACTTCTGACTCTTGAACGGGATGTCTTCCTCCAAGGATATGTCAAGGCATTTCTACTCTCCATCGGAAATTGTTCTCTTTGTGGTGAATGTGTAGCCATTAGAGCAGATTGTAAACATAAGAAACGAGCCCGGCCGACACCGGAAGGGATGGCAGTTGACTTGTTCTCAACTGTATCAAGAGTAGGATATCCTCTTGAGGTTCTGAAAGACCACTCTGCAGAGATCAACCGCTATGCGATTCTACTTGTACAATGACCTGGCCTATACTAAGCCAGACTGGTCGCCTTTTATGGCCAAGCATATGGTTTCACATCTACATAAACTGCTGTACCATCACCACCAAAGAGTACAACGTAATAGATACCACTTTCCGGATTAAACATTTGGAAGAGTGGTAGACTTGGAGTCAACACAAACTCTACTACTACTGAGAGATTGGCAGCTAGAACATATCCAAAGACGTCTCCACCATATACTTCACTGAGGAAATCGTAGCCCATACTCGAATCAAGGTAGACATACCCCTGTGAGAATCCCCCGTTTGGCCCCCAGTAGCTGTCATATGGAGGATCCCAGAAGTCCCAAGGAATATCTGGGATAATTGGGTCTATTGCGTTCCAAGGCGTTTCATTTGCTGGCGTGATAGCCATTGTTATATCAACTTGAGTTTCGTTGAGGTTTTCCTTAATGATAACCAGCTTCGTGACTGTCACTGTTCCAACATCAGGATCAAGGATATACCCTCTCCATGTTTCGTTTTGATATTCAACTCGGAATGTATCATTCGATCCATCAGACCAATATCGTATAATGGTGAAATTGAGATGCGTCTTATTTCCCCCAGTCCAGTTCAAAAACATGGAGAATGCAGTGGTATCATTTAGATAAATGACCTCATATGCTGATTCACCTGGATCCAATGAAACCGTATCATTGAGCTGTTGCCCGTTATAGGTCATGTTCACTACTTCTTCGTGATCAGGGATTACCCTCATCATGATATCCGCGTCGAACTGCGTCACAAGACCTTTCACAATCCAGACACGAGCGATTCTCTTTGGATTTTGGGGATCAATGTGTATTTCACCGATTCTAGTTGTACTATTGAACTCAACTAGAATAGTTTCGTTGGTCCCATCTTCATAAAAGACCAGTACAGATGCAACCCATTTGTCCGCGGCGAATGTATAATTGAGAAGAATTGTAAATGGAGATTCCCCATCCATATCGACTTCCTCAATCACTGCACCGCCCCCACCTTGTACGGTAATAGTATCATTTACAGGAGAATCCGTATAATTGAGCCTGACATGTGGTGTATACAAAGGAACACCATTTGCATGATGAGCATCAAGTAACAACCAAGACCAGAAGCGAATCAATAACTCAGCAAGTGTCATGTTCAGTACATTATTAATGGCTTGCTCAGGAGAAACATTTCTTGGGTCTCCAGCACCATAATATCTTGTCGAATTGTAAATTTTAACTAATTTCTCAGGTCCATATGTTTCATTCAACCATTTTGTAAAGAGGAATACAGCCATGTAATTATCCCAAGAGCCACCCCATGATCCGAATGCCCCATCAATGTTCAATTCCCGATAGTGGTCAAACCAGTTGAGACCGCCAATCCTTTTTGCCATGGCCATCCAAGAGCTCATCGTCATGTTAGGGTAGTTCCTCAACATCGACATCATTCCAAAGAACTCCGCCTGTCCTTCTACAAACCATCTAGTGGGGAACCAGACATGTCGATATGTCGCATTTGTACTGTCGTTGTATAATTTGAAGTGGAATGTATGCATTAATTCATGTTCACCGACTAGTTTGAGTTCTTCTCTAGTTGCATTTCGCCCGACATTAATGACAATAGATCCGTCTCCACTTGTGGCTGCAGTGCTATCTGAGCTTGTATCGTTGACTACTCTAATGCGAATAATATTCGTATTGCCTGTTTCAGGATCGCCAAATCCAAGTTCACGATAGAGATTCAATGAGAAGTTGGTATGTTCTCTAATGAGATTCAGAATTGTCACATTGACACCGGGACCTCCCGTAACTGTGATATTCTCGCCATCTCCTAGAAGATCATCAATTCCCTGAAACTCATAGTCTTCTCTTACACCGTTTGTTATCCAGACTTCCTCCCCTCCAAAATCGCCTGTGGTTGTGAAAGTCATAATGTTTGGTTCACCTGGAGTTGGTGGAGAATGAAGCCAAAATCCTCCGGGATAGACCTCCCAGAAAAAGGCTGCAGAATCATCATTTGGTGGTGTTGACGGTGCATTATCGTCATTCCAATCTGCTGGAACTGGATCGCCATTCCCATTATCATATCTGACAAAACTGACAAGACTACCATTTGCATCATGAAGGCCTATCTCATCGCCGGATATATCGAGTATTGAGCTTGTTAAACCTGCAAATACTGTGGCTTGATTATCAGCAAGGTCAACATCGTTCGTTCCAATTCCGGTGTATACACGGATGAACGAGTTGGCTTGTGCAGACGTGAAATCAGGTAGTAGTATGGTGTCATTGTCATAGGTCGTAAGAATCCAGTCTTCAAGAGATGGGGGATTATTTAGGATGTATATCTCTATGAACTCATTAGATGGGTTCGAATCTGGTTTGAACTCGTTGATTATTGCACGGGAGTAATCTACTGAAGGCGTAAGATTCAGCTGAACTCCAGTGGACTCGGGTTCTCTAGGTTGAAAGAAATAAAGAACAGCGAACGCGGCTCCAACAATCAATAAAATGAGTATAACGGCGACGACACCTTTACGCATATTGTGACCTCCTAAGCAAGCATCTTCATAATAGTTAATTAACTATATTAAGTTATTTGACCCATACAAATAGGATTGTTTCTCCCAGTATCCTACAAACTACTCCGTCCTCAGCAAGAGACTAGAATTGTTATTGTGTGAGAACGAATGTTATTGTTGAGTGACAGGAAATGGGTCAATTCCCAAAAGAATATGCAAAACCCACCTAGTAAGTGGCTGTGAAAGCAACTCTAGCAACCTATCAAACTCATCATCTGTAAGATCACTGTTCATCCTCTAACCTCTCCAAATCTTCAGCCTTCTTGATTGCTGTGTCTATAAGTATGAAGGCACAAGGGGCTGTGAAGATGGTGATTGCTAGAAAAACAACACCAAGTGCCGATAGCCATTGCATAACACCTAATGCCACCAGAAGGAAGTACATAGACGCAAATATCACACTCATGATACCGAAGGCCTGAGCTGCCAAGAAATTCCCTCTATTTGGAGACCGTATAAGAAACCAACTTTCTGAAATCAGAAGTAATGATGAAAGCCCAAGATTATACTTCCTAGCAAATCTAACTAGTTTGTTAACTGAAGCAACAGATATCGCAATGGAAATGGTGAATACCACAAAAACAGGAACAAACATCAATGACCGATACAAAAACGCAACCACAAGTACTACTAAAGTCATCATTGCAACTGTACATCCAGTAAAGGTTCCAAATTGACTCTTGAACAAGGCAACCTCGTCTCTAGGAGTCATCGCAATTGCTGCAGATAACACACCATATTGGTCAACTTTGGGTTCCTGTTTTATTTGATCCATGAGAATAATGACTTTTTTACCTAGCTCAGTTATCTTGTATCCGTCATCGACTCTCTCGATTAGACCAACATCTGCAATTTCCTTTAGATGATAGTTGAAGGTACCACTATCATTCATCGGATCAAATCCTAGAATCTGCATCATCTGAGAGTAGGTTGCTTTACCATCCTTGGCGATTAATCTCAGAATCCCTCTTCTTGTGGAGTTTGAAAGAGCCTTGAGGACCCCTTCATCATATTCTCGAGATGACTTCATCATTATCGAGTATGAAGTCACATCAGAATTATATAAGCAATTTCAACGAAAATCCTCGACAAAGGATTTTGTTGGTGTCGAGTATTTTCGTTAGCGCCTAACATTCTAATTACAAGATACCTCTCGAAATCTTTGACTTGAGAAGAATTAACTCTCCCAATAACTTCGTCTTCTCAACTGGAATTCTAGGATTTTGGTGTTCTGCGATTCGTACAATCTCCATATTGAGTGAGTTGATCTCAGTGTTTCTCTGATTGCGAATATCTTCCAGTGTTGAGATGTTTTGACCATCCGAGATCTTGCTAATAGCTAACATTCTTTGTTTTATTTTTTCAGAGTCTAGTCTTACTCCAACTTTAGATGCAACCTCAACACATTCCTCAATAATTCCTGCAGCAATGTCTGTCACGTAACTGTTTCTTTGGAAGATTCCATTATCAATCTCCAGAAGAGGACAAACTGTATTGTAGACTGAATTTATGATAGCTTTCTGCCAGATTACTTCCGTGATATTCAACTCAGAAGAGAACTGGAAATCAGGTGTGCTAAGAGTGGCTACTATCTCCTCTAACTTCTCTTCACTCCCCCTGATGATACCAATTGGAGATGAAACAATAGGAGTATGCAGAACAGAGTATTCATTCAGTTTTTGACTTGCAGAGAACAAAACACATCGATAAATCTCAGATAATCCAGCGTCAAGATAGGGTTGCTCGATTGCGAGACCATTCTGCATAATGATGATGGGCGATTGAACATTCTTTTGAGCGAGTTTCTCTGATATGGATTCATTTGCATATGTTTTGGCTGTTATTACCATCAGTCCTTCTAAACTCTCAATGTTATGGAGAGATACCATCCTTGCTTGAACTTCGACTGTTTCATTGTTTATATTTGTGAGAGAGATTGTCACGATTTGCTCCTGCACATCATCCCTACTTGTTCTAACCAAACAAACATCTCTGCTATTCTGTATAAGATGAACAGCCAATGCCATTCCTATTGCGCCAGCTCCGAGAATGAAAATCCGATTGTTCATAGAAAATAGATATCTCCACATTCATATGAGTGCTCTGAAAATAGTCCTAGAATTAATCTCCTTGAAAGAGAGGGCATACACCTCACTTGAACTTCAGAGATGCTTCTCCAAACTTTTATTCCTAATGTGTTTCTTGAGTTATTTTGGCATTATATCGAACTTGATGTGACAAAGCTAATAACTAGTTGCCCCCCTTCCCTGAGTATGTAGGGTCTGCCTTTGAGGACAATCTCTGGATTATTATAAATTTGCAACCTTTGATTCATCATTATACAAAGGGAGTCATTTGAATGCAGGGGATAACATTCGAGCTTACGGTTGTTCTAATCATTCTGATAGTAACGCTCATACTGTTTGCTGTTGGTCGATGGCGATATGACATCGTAGCGTTACTTGCCTTACTCGCAGTTGTAATCGTTGGGGTAATCCCGTTCGACCAAGCGTTCCTAGGTTTTGGTCATCCAGCAGTCATTACTGTTGCAGCTGTGTTAATCATTAGTCGTGGTCTCTTAGATTCAGGCTTCGTAGATACAATTGCGAGATGGACCTCACGCTTGGAAAACAAACCGATGATACAGATTATGACACTCACAGGAATAGCAACTGTTCTCTCAACATTCATGAATAATGTTGGCGCCCTCGCAATTCTAATGCCTGTAGCAATTCGAATGGCGCATAAGAGTGACCTGTCTCCCTCACTCTTTCTGATGCCTTTGGCATTTGGCTCAATGCTTGGCGGGTTGGTCACTCTTATAGGCACTCCACCAAATATCATCATCGCTATATTTCGGAGCCAAGAAGATAGTGTAGCATTTTCTATGTTTGACTATGCGCCTGTTGGAATTGGAGTGGCTTTTGCTGGATTTTTATTTCTGTCATTAGTTGGATGGAAACTTATCCCTCACCGTATTGGAAAAGCAGATGAATCACTAGCACTCGTTAAGGAATATGTCACTGAATTGTTGGTACCTGAAGATTCGAAAATGATTGGACAACGAATACGAGATCTTGAAGAAATCGCTAAAGAGGATGTGGCAGTTCTTGCATTGGTACGAAAAGGGGCACGTATTCGAGTACCATCAAGTAGACGAAAGTTGCGAGCTGGAGATGGGTTAATTGTTCGAGGTTCGTCGGATGAACTCAAGATGCTAGTTGATGCTGCTGAATTAACGCTTGTTGGTAAAGCAGTTGACGAAGAAAGGTATCTAGAAGCTGACGAAGTAACGACCTTAGAAGTTGTTATCACTTCAGGATCGTTGATGGATGGGCAGAGCGCAAAAAGTCTCAATTTGCATGCTAACTATGGTGCGAACTTACTTGCAGTTGCTCGTCAAGGAAGACATCTGCGTGCGCAGTTGGGTAGCATCCGATTTAAGGTGGGTGACGTTCTACTACTTCAAATCCCGACGGACAAGATGAATGAAACACTCATTACTCTTGGGCTTCTCTCACTTACTGAAAGAAACATTAGACTTGGTAAACCACGGAAAGTGGCACTTGCCATCAGCATCTTTGGTGTAGCAATTATTCTCACCATCCTGGATATTTTACCAGTTCAGGTCTCGTTTGCTTGTGCTGCAGTAGCCATGGTACTCTCAGGAGTTATTTCAATAAATGACGCGTATAAGAGCATAAATTGGCCGATCATTATACTAATAGGAGCTATGATTCCTGTAGGAAAAGCACTAGAGATTACTGGAGGCACTCAACTTCTTGCTAACATAATACTCGATACAGGAGGTTCAATTCATCCAATTACTGCATTGGTAGTAATATTGATTGTAACCATGTTATTATCAGCCATATTGAACCATGCAGCTGTGGCGATCATAATGGCACCAATTGCTATACAAGTTGCATTGGGGTTAGGAGTGTCAATAGACCCGTTCTTGATGGCATTGGCAATAGGTGCGTCATGCAACTTCTTAACCCCAATTGGAAATCATACTTGTACACTAGTGATGGGGCCCGGAGGGTACAAGTTTGTTGATTACCTGCGTGTAGGAATACCCCTTTCACTTATCGCAATCGTGGTTTCTATTCCACTCATTTTGTTCTTCTGGCCTTTTTGAATTAAATGATCATTGTAGAATAAGAAAGACAGTGTTTCTGAATTCATAGCCAACGTCGAACTCGGCTCTTAAACTCAATATATTCATCGCCAAACTCCTCCTCAAGAATGGCTTCCTCTTTCTTAATGAATCGAAGAAAAATGAGATAAACAGCAATTGTACAAACAGAGACAATTAGACCATTCCAGAATATCACAAGCCCCAGTAACATAATGATATTTCCAAGATATATCGGGTTTCTTGTGAATCTATACGGACCTGTAAGAACGAGAGTTGAGGGTCTCTGCATTGGTTCTCTATTTCGTAATCCAATTTTACCAACCTGTAGTAGCTCGTAATTTGCCCACACAACTAGAAAGAATCCAAAGAAAAGCAATACTAGACCAATGAAATTGAAGGGCTCAGGAATGAGATCTTTTGGAAAAGTGAAGGCATCCACAACTACCTGCTCACTTATCTGGAAAATGTAGAGGGGAGCTATTATTATGAGTTCAACAACACAGGCCATAGCAATAATTACCAGTGCCTGAAAAACCATAAATCCGTGTGGATATTTCTCCTTCATCTCCTCAAGGTTCACAGATGAATCACTCTTGTAGTGGTCACGAAACCTTTGATATGAATTCTTTGACGGCTGCAACATAATGTCTAGGATTGCGCAAATGGATTTCGTTACCTCGACCTTCTTACAGATTTCAATCAACGATTGAATGAATGAGTGAAAGAACTCGAGTGCAAATAATGCTCATGAAATTTTAGAAAAAAACTCCCTCTAGAGAGGGAGTTACTCCAAATTGGATAACCTATGCTGTCCAAATAATACGACAATTAATCCAACAAATGGGAGGGGTACTAACTGAACAAGGAGGGAGAATGTCTGAGATTCCCAGAGGAGATTCATCAGGTCACTGTATCCAATCATAGAGAGAACGAAGTCAACAATCAGGTATCCCATGAATGATAACACAACAAGCAACATTCCCCTGACATTGTTAGTTCTATATGCTCCACTCTTTGTGTCTTCATACACTGGATTACTTGCAGCTATACCGATGCCTACGAGAGCACCTCCAATGCAACTTGAGAAGGATGCTGCAATGAGGATGAGCACTTGATTGAGTTCTAGACTCAGCAGAGTTGAGTAAAGAACTCCAGGAAACAGGGCAACTGGCACAATGAGAATTACTGACTGCAGAGTCTTTGCGCGAATATACCTCTGGACACCTTGAGGTGCAGCCTGTATACTCCATAGCTGATCTTTCGACTCGAGGAACCCAGAACCTCCAAAGACTTGGACCCCTAGGAATCCAAGCATAAGTGACATCATCACTAGTACTGTCGTTATATCAAATTCCCCTGCTCTGATGAAGATAAAGACCGGGATCATCAATGCGAGTATCAAAAGTAACGCAAGTCTGGAGAGATTCTCAGCCTTCCTTGTGAAATTCTTCAGTCCGGTAACAACGAGGACACCAAAGGAATCACCAAGAATTCTTCGGACACCTTGCAATGCTACATTTTCCTGGTGTATTGTTGTTACGGTTTCGCTGCGTGCGGTCTCTCCAATAATGAAGAATCGATCAGCCGATACAAGCCCGATGATGAATATCAATAGACAGAACCCGCCTATCAATATGGCATTCATTGTATAGCTGAAACCAAGTACAGCATCTAAAGCCTGCATAGGAAGCCCTATTCCATTGAAGGAAATTGCAATCTGAGATAAAAGATCAGCACCCCAAGTAAATGGAAATACGATGAAGAAATCCATTCCAAGTATCTCAGTCATTAATGGTGCAAATAATTGCAGACCTATAAGAGGAATAATAGCCACAAGACTAACGATAATGGATAATCCCTTTGCCAGATCCTTTCCCCGAGCTGATGCACCCAATCTTGCTTGAATAGCGGTTACAAGTAGATTGGATAGCCATATTGTACTGACAGTTATCACGAAGATTGTCAGATACATAAACCCTACACCAATAATGGACACTGAGTAAGCATGGGCAAATGGTACGACGAGGAATGGTGAGAGATAGAGTACGTATAGGCCATATATTCCAAGGCAACCTGCAAAGGTGCCAACTAGGATTTCTCTAGTCTGAACTCTATGACTCATGAGAATCTCCCATTGTCCAATTCGGATCTCTTTCAATGCGTTTGAGAGTGGTAGGAACACGAGTAATAACCAGACAAACATCATTCCTGCTCTCATCAAACCTGGCATGACCATTGCAAGAACAGTCTGTGGAATTCCGATAACCTCAGTGAGTACAAAACCTATCAGATAAGGAGCAATTGCGAAAGCCCATATCAATCCAAATACGAAAGAGGCTGTCATCAAAACAGCTCTGTTCTTCTTGATACCACTTGTCTGGACTTGGAACTCGGCCTTTGCAATATGATACCAGTTTCTAGTCAACCAAACTACCTCCATGCTAATAGTACATCGCGATCTACTTTGCCACCTACAATCTTTAGGTAGGCATCTTCGAGAGTAGTTGCACCTACGTTTTCAACAACCGAGTTAGGAGTGTCCACAGTTACAAGCTCACCATTCGCAAGTATTCCTACAACATCACTGACATCTTCTGCAAAGCCTGTCATGTGAGTACAGATGAAGAAACTAGTGTCGGTTTCTTCAGCTAGCGCAAGAATGAGGTCTTTTACCAGTACACTTGCAGAGGGATCAAGTCGAGAGGTGGGTTCATCGAGAAATACAAGTTGAGGTTCGTGTAGAATGGTTGATGCAATGAGGACCTTCTGCTTCATTCCGGAGGAATAAGATTCAAGCAAATCATCCTGGCGCCCCTCAAGTCCTAACATTGATAGTAGAGAATCAATTCTTCTGTAGAGTGAGTTGCCATGCATCTTATTGAGGGCACCTATGAACTCCAGGAACTCTACCGCAGAGAGCTTGGAATAGAGTCCGGGGGTCTCTGGGAGAAGACCTGTGACTGATTTGACATCATCTTTTTGAGAAACGATATCAAAACCACAGACTTTTGCAGTACCATGAGTTGGTTTCATCAGACCTGACAGCATGCGAACTGTTGTAGTCTTGCCAGCACCATTTGGTCCTAGCAATGCAAACCTTGCACCAACTGGCACTTCTAGCTTCAAATTACTAACTGCTGTAACTTTACCAAAGGACTTTGAAAGTCCTTCAGTTATGATAGACAGTTTATCATTATTCATAACATTTCACAAGAAAAAGGAACGAAGTTTTACTATATAATGGGCTGTGGGAAAAAAGTCCATAGTTCTCATTTGTAATTAGATGAGCGTGAGGAGTACATTCGATTTTGAACTGCCAGAATCGGTGAAGAACTTAGTTACCAATTTGTAGAATTGATCAAGAGCAGCTCTACCCTTATCAGTTGTTTTGTAGACATAAATACCAGTTTCTGGTTCGTCAACTTGCTCCACTAGTTCTGCGTCAAGAAGAAATTGGATAGCCTCCTTTATCATCTGGGTTTTGAGACCAAGAGTTCTCATTAACCAACTCTGGGTACGTGGTTCCCAGACACAGGATTCTAGGAGTTCTACCCATCTCTCGTACTTTGTCCTCCGTGGACCAGGTGTCCATTCTCGAGGGCGAATAGTTGGCGGGATCAAGGAGAAAGACCTCCATTTGTTGTGTCTGGAGTCTTGAAGAAAGTCTTCTCAAGTTCTTGTCCCCAATCCATAAAACCTTGATAGAAACGAAGCCATTTCCTTGCTAGAAAATACCAGTAGAAGAAGATGAACCATCTGGCAATCAAGATTATGAGTACAAAGATAAGAAAGACTAGAGGAAGAACAAAGATACTGCCCTCTGCAATTGCAGTTACAAGTTCAGGAATTAGGAAATTTGTGATTAGGAAGTAAAATAGAACCGCCTGGAAGATAACCTCACTGAGGATTTTCCTTGTCAATCCAGAGAATTGAGCTCGGAGGTTTTCCACCTCATTATCTGATTCCGTAACACGTTTCTGAGGGCTGGGTCTCAAGATATCAAATATCAAAAAGATATAAGATGTTAGACCGGGCAGTACCTGAGCAGTGCCTAGTGAGGTTTCAATATCCTCAAGAGCTATGCCTGCTCCCTGAAGCATCCCAAAACGTTTCTTCGCAGACTTGTATTGCAATGGAGCAATGATTATCGGTATTATGATAATAATCCCTGCAATAGATAGCATGGTAGGTGGTAGACCTATCATTGCTACAAGGAATATGACCCACAGCATCACAGAGTACATACCAAAAACAGCGGAGAAGATATGACCCATCAGGAAACGATGACTTCTACGCATGACACGCAGTATGTTTCTTTGCTCTTCCAGCAGCTCTGTCTGTTCTGGGGCACTTGACTCCAAATCATTCACCAGTATTATTGATTCAACATGAGTGAGTGGGGATATATATCCAGTGGGAAAGCTTGTATTTAATGGGCTGTGGGTAAAAAGTCCATAGCAAGATCACGATTTTGATCGATAATACCAAAATCCTACAGCCAACACAATGGCAACAATTGAAACAATGCCTATGGCTATCATTAGTTGAGTTGAATCAGGAAGTTCGGTTCCGGAAGGTGGCTCATATTCATCAACTGCAGTCAGTACTCGAGTAATAATCTCCGGTGAGATTTCAACTTGGTCACCTCTCACGGAACCTGTAATTGTTACAGTGAGGTTACGATCAGGGTTCACATAGAGAATCTGCATCTCACTCCCCATTGCCATGAATCCTCCAAGGTTCTCGTCCATCCACCATTGATAACCATAGGTCATAGAACCCCAGACTGATGCATGTGAAAATGTTGACGCATTAACCCAACCTTCTGGAAGTATCTGTTGTTCTCCCCATGTACCATTATTCAAATACAACAGACCTAATTTTGTGAAATCTCTAGGGGTGATATAGAGCTGCGTCCCACCATGGTTTACACCATCATAGACAGTCCACATACCAATCTCCGCATTCAGGGGGTCAAAAAGATAGGTTTCAGCAAATGCTCGTGTGGTCATTCCTGTTGCTCTCTGAAGTATTGCAGAGAGCATATGAGATGCACCGGTTGTATAAACCCAGACTTCTCCCGGATGGTGAATCGAAGGTAGGTCAAGAAAGAATTGGATTGGATCCGAACTGTAGAACATCTGATTGTACATGTTTGATGGATCGGTATAGGAAATATTGTGCTCATCCCAATCGAGCCCGTGAGTCATAGTCAGAAGATGCTCAATGGTAATCGAGTCTTTGTGGGCACTTGGATTCTCTACTGTATACTCAGGAAAGAAATCGAGCATACGCTGACTCACATTATCAATGAAGCCTTCTTTGATTGCGATTCCAATGAGGGCTGATGTGAAAGACTTTGTACACGAGAAAATGTGGTGTGAACGATTCTCATTATAGGTCCCCCAATATCGTTCCGTTACTATGTACCCATTTCTCGTAATAATGAGACCATCAACACGAGACTCGGATTCATTAATGAATTGAATTAAACCGTTAAGGGTGGTAGAGCTCATATTTTGCTCTTCAGGAGTTGTATGTGTCCATTGAGTGTCTGGAAAATAGTAGTTCGGTTTCATTTCTTTATTAGATACTACATTGGCTGATGAAAGAGGAGTCATTATGATAGCGATGGAGACAGCTATTGTAAGGATGTATCTCGAGTATCTCATATCATTTTGTAATCTTCTTCAGTAATAAGCAGTGTATATTAACGCAAGAACATAGGAATGAAAAACAATTTGTGCAATCTTCAGTACAATAGTGGGCATTGCATTGCGTCTTCCTAAATTGAAATAGAAGGTAAGAGTGTAGTATTTACTTGTATAGTCGAGAGAGGTCGAAAGAATGCAGAACTTCACCGGTCTAATTTGGTTGTTAATACCATTCATCTTCATGGTTTTGGTTGCGCTACTTTTGATGCGACCTAGATCAAGTGATTCTGATTCAAAAAGAGGTTTTTACATTTTGATTGTAGTGGGATTGATAATTGTGGGGGGTTATTTCATCATCCGAACTTTCATAATTCCTCCTTAGCTCTCCTAATTATTCTAAAGCGTTCCACTTGAAATTCCTAGAGTACTTCTTCCTCAGGATCGTCTTTTCCATTTTAGAAAGACGACAAGAACAATCACAGCAACTGCAATACCACTTGCTATTATTATCACTATCAGAGTGGTCTGATTTGGTGGAGTTCCAGATGTTGGTGAAGTTGATGCAGGTGGGGATGTTGTTGTACTTGTACTAGTTGTTGGTGTAGTTGTCGATGTTGTTGAAGTGGTTGTCGTTGTTGTAGTCGTTGTTGTTGTAGTCGTTGTTGTCGTAGTCGTGGTGGTTGTTGTGGTGGTAGTAGTAGTGGTGGTTGAAGCTTGAACGATATAGAAATAATCTAATGAAACAGACCAACTATTCACAGAATCATTAGAGTAGACTCTATAGGTCACATTTGTCCCAGCTGATTGCGAAGGAATATTTGCCTGATATGACATTCCTGCGATACTCATTGATACGTTATACCATTGTATTTCATCGTTGTAGGAAAGAATGACTTGATCAACTCCATATGGATCGGTCACATTCACTGTAATAGTAACTGTATCAGTATCAGTAGGATTCAGCGGATTTCGAGCAGGAGTATCTATGTAAGGTGAAATTTTCTCGACTGCTGCAGATGCATTTAGTTTACCATACCCCCATGTTGGATTTGGAAGCAAGCCAGTGAAGCTATCACTACTTCCTGTAGTCTTTATCAAATCATCAACAGAGCTACCAATTGAGGGATTGACCTGAAGCATAAGGGCAGCTGTTCCAGCCACGTGAGGACCAGCTGCACTGGTCCCACTAAATAATCTATAGCCGCCAAACAGAGGATTCAATGGAAGAATTCCTCCCGGACCCGCGTACCATGTTGCATCCCAGTTAGAAGAGTTAGAATAATCAGTTATTATATCAAATCCACCTGGAGCTGCAATACCTTGCTTTTCAAATCCATCAATTCGAGGACCTATAGATGAGTATGATGCGATATCACCCGTTGTTCCATAGAATGATCGAGTATGATATGATGCTACACTAAGGGCACTATCAGCAGTTGAGGGGTGACTAATAAGAAACTCATTACTTTGGTCCACTATCCATACTGCCCCCCCAGTCCAATCTGTTGCACTGTCAGCAATGTACGCATGTACTGTAGTATAGGTAGTTGTTGAATAATTGAGAACATACTGAGGATAAGGAGGAGCTGCAGGAAGCCCGGCAGGATGCCACATTTCGATATGCATCATCCATGTCCCTCTACTGGATTGGAAGACATATGATTGGAAATTAACAGCTGTCATAGCATCAACATCATAACCCCAGTTTCGATAACCGTAATTTGGATGCAAATATGTTTGACTATGAGTTGGAGTACTCCCTGTTGGTACCCATATTGATACATTGATTTTGTTGAAGTCTGTGTCATTAACAGTCAGCAGTGTTATGTATACTCTCTCTATCCCAAATTCATTAACAGTTGGAACATCAAATGCTGTAATGTGACCTGGAGTTGCATCAAATTTAGCATGTCTATTCTTACCACCTAGGTTTCCACTAGGAACAATTACTGGGATCCCATTATTCTCCATCTCGCTGATTAGAATTTCAGCTGCTGAAGAACCGTCTAAAAACACTTCTACCCACTGACCAACTTCAACAAGCACAACATCTGCACCGTGGTTATATGCAAAGGCGAGACCCTCTTCAAGCGTCAAGTATGTACCTGCAGTCCCTAGCACCTTTATCATCATCAATTCTGCTTCTGGAGCAACGCCAACATATTTGCGATATCCAATCTGACCTCCAACAAGTATACCTGAAACAGCTGTTCCATGTCCATCTATATCGACATGAGTACTACTAGTCAAGTTAACTCCTCGCTCCCACACCCTAGTTGTTGTCAACACAGGGTCTCGTTCAACAATATACTTAGTCTTTGGAGTCTGTAATAAGACGAGTTTCTCTCCAGGGTCAAGAGTATCATTTCCGTTTGCATCATCCACAATATAGATTGGTTCTCCAATTTCCACCTTTGAATTCTGGTTCAAATCATTCCATACCCAGTCAGTAGATGAATTGAAAGTTCCGTCTTGGTCATTATCAATGAACCCAATCATTTCGTCAGAGGTAGGAGTTCCACTACCATCTTTGTCTACTACATCACCATGGTTCAGAATATTATTTCCATTGTAGTCAATCCAATCAAATTCTCCCCCATCAGCAAACCAAAGATCTGGATGCTGCCACTCAACTCCGGTATCCAAATCTGCGATTAGAATTCCTTTTCCAGTGATATTCTCACCAATTCTATCAAGGTGTTCCCAGACCTCATCTGCATCAATCTCTGGAATAGATACATCACGAGCAGAATGAAGGTGGTCTGCATTTGTCTGTAGCATGATTTCACTGACAAACCCAGTTGCAACTAATGCATCGAGAGATTCAGCGGTTCCTCTAAGTAGATAGTATGATCCGATAGCACTTAGTTGAGCTGCTCCAAAACTAAATCGGAGGCCAAGAGATAGGAGTACTGAGGAAAAAGAGTCAGTAATCTCATCGTTGAATTTCACAACAACAGGAATATCGTCATCAAATTCATTCTTCAGTAGCGAGAAATCAAGGTCTGTCACACTTGATGTATACACATCCTCATTATTGGAGATAATATAACCACCAAGACAAAATAAAGACAAGAATAGTACACCTATAACGAGAATGGATTTTGGCTCCCTTTTCATTCCTCAAACCTCTCTAGTGCGGACACTACCGATTCCAGTGTTCGTAGAAACCAAGGGAACTATCTGCGTTCGAGGCAAGTCTCTTTCATATATCGGTATAATGTGCCGAATATCTATGTTACATTCTGTAAATAAAAATTCATTGGCGGCTAAAATTAGTAACAATGTTAATTTGACTTAAATCCTCCATTATGAGAAACTTGCTTTATTGTATTATCACCAGTCATTTGACTGGATGACTGGAGGATAAACCCTTCCTAGAAATCATCCTTGAATAGATCCAATTCCTCACCTAGAAGATAGTGGCAAAACCACCTGTAAGTATGCAGACTTATCGAGTAATTCTCTTGTGGGTGAATGAACCCGTGTCCTTTCCCAGGGAGTACGAATAATTCAGTATGCACACCTTTGTCCTTCAGTGCTCTATACATCTCCTGAGCACTAACCACTGTTATTCTTTCATCATTCTCACCATGATGCAACAATATTGGAGTTTTTGCGGTTTCAATTGCGGCGATTGGAGCACTTTTGATGTATCCTTCTCTATGGTCCTTTTCATATGGAGTGCCATCAAGGTGAACAGTATGTCGTGCATCTGATCCGATGTAGTATAGATACCAGCTACTGACGCCAGCAAAAACAGACACAGCAGCACAACGGTCAGTATGCATTCCGATATACGCACTTAGGTAACCACCCTGACTACCTCCCATGGAACCAATCTTATTCGGGTCTACAAATCCTTGATTAATCAGATAGTCGATTCCTGATTCCAAATCCCAGAGGTCATGAAAACCAAGATTGCCATGATTTAGATTCATAAATTCGCGACCTCTTCCAATACTGCCTCGGTAATTTGGTTCTAATACGAGTACACCTCTTGCTACAAGAGAACTTACAGGATGTGCATATTCACCATCAATGAGGGATAGACATGAAGAGTTACGTGGACCTCCATGTGGGTAAATAACTAGTGGGTACTTTTTCGAAGGATCAAAATCCGATGGTTTTCGTAGAACACCTTCTATCTCGGTGCCATCTTTACTTATCCATCTTATTGACTCGACTGTACCAAAATCCAAGTGAGCAAAGTCTTCTGTATTTCTAGTAATTCGCTCTATACGAGGCGCTCCATCACTTAATGACCCATAGTATACTTCCGAAATGGTAGTTGGTGAGTAACCACCAAATGCGAAATCACCTCTATCATTGATGCTGAATTCTCCTCTTGGAGATGTTTTTCTCAAATCGTATGTTTCGAAATCACCAGATTCAGAGAGTTTTGATATGACTACCGTGCTCTCTTCCCAGTGTGCGATATAGATACCTCGTTCTGTCCAATGAATGTTCTGCGGTTGACGGTCGAGCTTCTCTGAGATTAATTTGAGATTCGCGAGTGGATCTTGTTCTTTCCGAGGTTTGCACGCATCTGAGTCAGAAATGAGCCAAAGGTCATCTCTGGGTTGAACAGAAGCACCTGGCACAGGTCCTGCAACAAGGAGTGTACCACCATCGGGTGAAATTGCCTTAATTGTGAATCCTTTCGGTAGAGCCAATTCTTGGAAGTCTAATGAGGAAAGCGCTTTGTCAAGGGAGGCTGTCTCTGCTTTAGTAAAAACAGATTCTGGGTCTAGCTCAACTTTGAAGGTTATTGTTTCGTACTCATAGTATAAATCAGCCCCTAGTTGACAATTGAGATATACACATTTTGTATTTGGGGAAACAACGAAAGAAGTGATCTGATAGTTTGGATTGAAATTACTAGTTATCTCAAATTGGCTGAGTGGACTGTTGTAATCCTCCTCTTCAAAGTGTATTCGATCTTGTTCTTCTTTTTTGATAACACGCTGAGTGCTTACATAGAAGAGCGCAGTCTGAGGTAATTCATTCTCAACGTGAATGAAATTACCAATTCGTGATTTCTCAACTGATTTGTTACACTGAATAACAAATCCATCCGCAAAGGGGGAATAGGAATTGATTCTTGAATCATGTCCAAAGATCCTGACCCCTTCACCTATCATTCCCTGGACTATATAGATATCAGACCATCTTGGATTTCCTGATGGAGAGTGCCTGTTTACTGAGAATGTTTCATTATCAATCCATTCTACTTCCGACCCATCTGCGAAAACATAGTGGGTTCTTTGGGATATTGTATCATAGATATACAATTTCCCAAACAAGCTATTATTGCAAAGGTCCAGTGCAATTTTTGTGTACGCGATTTTCTTACCGTCAGGAGATATTGAAGGTCTATAGAAAAAAGGACGCGTAATCATATCCTTGACAGTAGGTCTTCGTTTTGTTCCAACAGACTCTTTTGTCATATCCTCAGGGCATTAAAGTTGATATTTAACTGAGAGTCACGAATTAGGGTCACAGATTGTTTCAATCAACGCAATTATTCTGAAGATTCACTCTTCTACTCACTCTATGACATGAGTCGGAAGTTGGGTTGTCAAGAGATATTATGGCCATGTTCCAGTCCATGACATTAGAGTAAAATCAGCAACCTGCCGAGAATATTCACTCAGTTTGATTATTTTCTTCAACCAACCAGCGAGAGTAACTCCAACCGAGATTCTTAACTTAAGATATATTGACCAAGTATTAGCCTGACTTGTGTAATAATTTATCGAAATTGGTGCGTAGGGAGTTGCTTCCACGAAGGGTCCTCCAACATCATAGAGCAAGAATGACAAACGACAGGAGGCAGCTGGAGTTACAGTTAGACCAGCAGATCCAGATATCACTGGATTTCCGCGTCGTGCGCCTGATCCATGATCCCAAATTGTGCTCCAACCATCATCCCACCGAACTCCTGCTTTATACCAAGCACTGGCTTCAGCCCAAGTTGATACTGAAATCCTACCATAGGCGGATATTGTGATACTTCCAGTAACCTGAAGTTTCAGATTTGCCCAGACTACAGCAGCACCAACCCAGAAAGTGAATCTGGTTGACCATGTCAAAAAAGTGTAGGACCAAGTCTTAGAATATTGCACAGTTGCAGATGCAATTGCTTCAA
>JAEORG010000002.1 GCA_016841005.1 Candidatus Thorarchaeota archaeon
CTCTACTGGGAACCAAATATTCCATCACATCTGGATGAGATTAATGTCACTGTCTATGCTCACAGACTGAATAGTTCTTGGCTAGAGGAAATCAGACTAGGTGTAAAGATAGACAATGGAGCTTGGGAAAATCACACAATTACAAATAACCTGTTTCTATCATCTGAAGATGATCCAGAAAACTACTACTATGTAATACCAGTTCAACCACCTGGTACCAATATTAGTGTGCGTGCGTATATCTACAACGATACTGTCTGGTATAATGGTATTGAGATGGTAATTCATGTACCCTCTGTTGATGTTTCAATTCCAGAACAACCAGATGTGATGTTAGAAGATGGATACATCGGAGAATCAATCTCCTGGCAACCAGTAGGAACATATCCGCAGAGCTATGAGGTCTTTAAGAACGGAACCTCAATCGCCTCTGGTTCTTGGAACACATCTGGTGAAGTGATTTCTGTTTCGTTAGATTGGTTGACCTTAGGAGTTTGGAACTTCACCTTATCAGTTGTTGATGGATACTCCAATGTTGCAAAGGATACAGTTCTTGTAACCGTCTATGATGATCTGGCTCCTGTCATTTACGATTCTGAAGACCTCACATTTATTGAAGGAGTAACAGGAATGACAGTCTGGTGGGAATTGAGAGATGCACATCCTGCCACTTACAGAATCCTAACTGATGGCGTCCAAACAACAACTAGTGGTTGGGTTGATACGCTAACAGTAAGCATTGATGTGTCAGATAATCCACTGGGTACAAAGAATTACACAATAGAAGTCTTTGATACATCAGGTAATGTCGCCAGAGATTCAACACTCGTGACCGTCTATGATGGTACTTTACCAGTTCTTTCTCATCCCGATGACATTTCTGTAGAGCAAGGTGCTAGCACCATCCTATCCTGGACTGCACACGATCTCCACCCATCGAATTACTACATCTACATAGATGGTGGACTGGCAAATTCGGGAGAGTGGACAGAGAATCCCCAGACCATTACTATTACGATAGAGAATTTACCATCAGGCAGTTACAACTACACAATTGTCATTGAAGACATAAGTGGAAACATTGCAGTCGATACTGTGATTGTGACTGTGCCTGCATCGCTTACAGAGATTCTGACTGCCGTAGCAATTGGAGCAGTAGTCATTATCATTGTGGCCATCGCATGCCTGAAGAAGAAGAGCTAAGGTTCAATTCGGACTCTTCATAAGTCAATCATAGGCCTCCCAGAGTATGGCCATTACAGTCAGAACCCTTGTCATTGGTGATGCAGAAGAGCTTGAGAGAGTATCACATAGCGTGTGGGAAGATGACTATGCTCCTCTCAGATTCAAAGATTGGTTAGTAGATCCACTTTGGTGCCCTGTCGGGGTATTTCTTGATAACAAACTTATGGCATTCGCTGCGCTACACATAGTAGATGGAACAACTTGTGGGTGGGTAAACGCTCTTAGAACAGATGCTGAACATCATCGGAAAGGCTTTGGTTTAATGGCAGTTGCAAAACTTGTTGAAATAGCGAGAGAGAAAGGTCTCTCTGAACTTAGATATGTCACGAGCTCTCGAAATGAGGCGTCACTGAAACTAGCAGAAAAGCTTGGATTTCGAGTCTTAGATAAGATGACCTCCTTCAGATTGATTAGACCATTTCCACCCAGACCCAAACCTAGTCCTTCAATTGTACCTCTAAAAGTGGATGCACAAAGGGTGTTTGAATCTGTCCAAATGTATCCAGATCTGATGCAATCAAATTTGGTCCCAGTTCCTTTCGAATTCGAAGATAAAACACTTCAAGGATTTCAGAGAATAGGAACGAAAGTTACTTACTATCTGATTATCGATGATATGGGTCATCCCCTAGGATTATATTATATTCGAGACTTTCAGGAAAATGTTGAGATGAGGAGAAGGGTTGTGGTCTTCTCTCGGCATCGAAGTATCTTTGTAGATACTATTGCACGAATCATTGAGGAAACAGAAGCAACAGACATCAATAATCTAGGGTTCTTCCTTGGACCAAATGCAACCGAATGGGCTACTACAATGATCTTGATTCCTGAAGACATGAGAGACAGATACTTGATAGCTCTCTCTCTGAAACTATGAACTATTTCGAAACAGTAATTAGCCTCAAGCCGCATCCGAGTGAATTCAGTGGATTACTATGGGCGAGAGCTTACCGCGAGAAGTAGAAATTGCTAGCTACCTCATTCTTCTGGACATATTTTGTGGCATAATCGTTAGTGCTATTATGTATTCCATAAATGAAGATTGGACTGCTGGTCTTGGACTGATTGTATCTATTGTAGGATTTTGGGTCTATCTTGAAATCAAGAAGATGAATCCTCAGGCATGGCAGATGGGAATTTTCCTGAATCTAATTGGAATAGCTCTCTATCTGCTGGGAGATATCTTCATTGGTCTCTCTGGAGCCTTAGTATGTCTAATTGTAATATTCTACTTGTATCAACCCAACGTAAGACAACATTTTCAATAGATTGTAAATGACTCGGGTAGTACTCTATATTACCCGAGCTATCTCTTTATTCGTCTTCCTCGTAATCTTCGAAGTCATCGAGAACAGACCAATACGGAGCGTAATGAATAGGTTCATGATCTCGTTCCTCGAGTGTGATACCTTCTTCTCTTGCTATAACTTTTCGAAGTGTGTAGGATTTTGCACCATCCCATTTCAAGTAAGTACTCAGGTCGTATGAGAAGTTCCCTTGATAGGATTTACACTGTCCAATACAGAATACCTGACTATCACGGATCTCAAGAGTGCCGCCACAATATTTGCAGAGCGCCTCCTGACCATGCGCGTATATCTTCTCGTCTACTATCTGAACAAAGAGAACCGTATCATCAATGTCAATAACTCCCCAGACCTCGCCATCGTTTGTAATCTTTCGCCATAATTTAGTGGGAGGCCTAGTTTCTGGAGCAAATTTCATGGGGTTAGAAGGGTTAACTTTCTTACCACTGGATTCATGTTCCTCGAAATCACTCAAACGGGTTTGAACAGGTCGCGTCACGCACACTAGTACTGATAGTCATTGATAAACCCCAAGAAGATGCGAATTCATTATCACCAAAGATACTTTATACGTGGTAGACTGATTAGTAAAGGCACTATCTATTCGTGATGTGGGTGTTAGATGAAGGACATCGAGAAGTCTCAAGAGAATGATTCTATGTACAAGTCCTTCGTAGAGCAATCAGAACAAGGAGTCATGCTCTTACAGGGAAACCCTGCAAAGATTGTCTATGCCAATCCGGCAATGACGAAACTTTCAGGTTACAGTAGAGAGGAACTCCAAGCCTTCACCTTGGAAGATATGATACGTCTTACTCATCCTGATGATGTAGATTTAGTATTTGGTAATCTTGAATCGGATTTAGACGGAGAAGGAGGACCGAGTTATTTTGTCTATCGTGCAATACACAAAGATGGATCAATCAGGTGGGCGGAAGTGACCTCAACAATGATTCAGCATCAAGGTCAGCCAGCTCTTTTGGTTAGTTACCTAGATATTTCGAAACGTACCGCAATAGAAAAGGCACTAGAAGAAAGTGAGGTCAAGTATCGTACATTAGTTGAGAACATGCAAGATGGGATTGCAATTCTTCAAGATGACATGATAGTTTTCGCTAACAATGCTTTGGGAAACATACTAGGTTTCTCAAAGGAGGAACTTGAAGGTGTGAACTTTACAAAGATGATTGCACCTGAAAGTCGTACTATTGTAGCTGAGCGATATAGAAATAGAATTGAAGGAATCAGCGTTCCTAAGGAATATGATATATTTGCCTTGCACAAAGATGGTTCCAAACGACTACTCCGACTAAAGGCTGATACGATAGAATACGACGGAAAACCAGCTGTAGTTTCGACTATTACTGATGTTACTGAACAGAAAAAGATGGAATTGGCACTTAAGGAAAGCGAAGAAAAATACCGCACACTGGTTGAGAACATGCAGGATGGTGTTGCAATTGCTCAAGATGGCAATTTAGAATTTATCAATAGTAAACTAAGTGAGATACTTGGATATCCCCCAAATGAACTACTAGGTAAGCCGTTTCTAACATTAATTGCACCCCAGGATAAAGCATACGTAGCTGAGCGGTATCAAAAGGTAATCATAGGAGAGGGAATAGACCAAACCATAGATGTACAAGTAATTAACAAAAATGGAACGTTCCCTTATGTACGTCTCAATGGCACATCCATTGAATATCAAGGCAGACCAGCTGTATTAGTGACCATTGTTGATATCACTGAAAGGAAAAGAATAGAGCTTGCACTAGAAGAAAGTGAACTCAAATATCGTACCTTAATTGAGAGCATGATAGACGGAATAGCTATTCATCAAGATGGTAAAATTGTGTTTACAAACCAAGCATTTGCAAGAATCCTTGGATATTCCGTTGATGAACTCGAAGGAATTGAGGTTATCGACCTAATAGTTCCTGAAGATAGAAACGTAGTCATGGAAACACTGAGAAAACGAAGAGCGGGAGAAAACATACTTCTGGAGCATGAAGTAAGAGGGCTTCATAAAGATGGGCAACTTCCGATTTTAAATATTAGAGGTGCTGTGATTGAGTATGAAGGAAGGTCTGCCACAGTTGCTATTGTTAGAGATGTTACTCTACAGAGAGAGGCAGAAAATACTCTTCGATTAGTTCAATATAGCATTGACCATACATCTGATCCTGTATTCTGGATTGACGAAGATGGTAAGTTTGTTTACACGAATGAGGCAGCGAGAACATACATCGGTTACACAACGGATGAGATATCCAACATTACAGTATGGGATATCTCTCCAGAGTTTTCCACTGAACGGGGTCCAGAAATGTTAGCACAAGTAAAAGAAGAAGGCTCAGCTGTATATGAGGTTATGATTAGGGACAAATATGAGAAATTGATGCCAGTTGAAGTAACAGCAAGTTATTTAGTATTTGAAGGACGAGAACTCTTCTTTACTTACGTGAAAGACATTCGTGAGAGAAAAGAAACAGAAATGGCTCTAAAAAGGTCAGCAGAAGAACTCCGTGCTACTAAAGACCGAGCACTATTGTACCTTGATATAATGGGGCATGATATTCGCAATAAGTTACAAGGAATGATGCTTGCATCACAGTTAGCTCTCATCGGAAATGACAATGATGAAGTTGCTGAGGCAATGGCAATACAAGAGAAATCGATAGAAACAATTCAATCGCTGATTTCAAGAGTGAAATCCTTGGAAGAGATGCTTAATGAACCATTAGTACAGAGAGAAATTGTTGCGGTTCTAGATACTGTCATCGCTCAACTGAAGGAACAGCATCCATCAGTAAAAATTCAGATGGATATTCCTTCTATGCAGATGATGATATCGTCTGATAGCTTCCTTGAAACATTGATAATGAATATCCTTGATAATGCAGTGGAACACAATGAAAATGAAATCCCAAGTATCTGGATAAATATGTCCCATGATGATCTCGGTGTGACATTGAGTATATCGGATAATGGACCAGGAATCTCTGATGGTCGAAAATTAGAACTGCTTGATCCAAATCGAAGATACGGCGGTATTGCTCTACATCAAAGCAAGTTTATTGCAGAAAAGTATAGAGGGCGTATCGAAATCTCAGATCGAATTCCAGAGAAACAAGATGAGGGTGCGATGTTCAGAATTTGGATTCCCCGATTCGTCGCCTAATGAAACCATATCATATCAATACTCAACATGGATTATGCCATGTTCTTCAGCATAATCATATGCTTCTTTCACATTCTCGAAGCATTTTATAATATCATATGGAAAATACTGTTGTTCTTTCTCAGGAATCTCAATTATTGGTCGGGGAGTTGAATCTGCTTTCTTGTAGATTCTTATTGCACACAACCTTCTTTTAGATCCTGTCTTTTGATCAGGTACTCCCTCGACGACAGTGATTATGTCTTCGAATTCTGCATCTCCATTCATGCGAAATGCGTACGTTTAAGCCTCTAAGAAGCTTTTGTGTATCATTGATTAGAAAAGTGCGAATGATTTTACTAGATTTAGATTTCATATACCTCTTTAATGTAAACTCGCCTTACTTCATCACGATTTAATCCAAATTCCTTCTCAGCCTTCTTTAAGATTTCACGCCACATATTTTTCAATCCAATTACTCGTCTACGAGTATCTGCATCTGAAATCTCTTTGCAAATCATAACTTCACGTATGTACTGTTCGAAGTTATCGGGAAGCCATTCTAGCGTACGCGTATATCCAATCCGCCACTTAGGGGCGGGGAGATATGACCTGTTTAATGAATAAACAAGATCTAAGATCAACTCAATTCCATAACTAACTGAGTACTCAGCAGAGGAAACATCTCCTCTATCCATCCATAAATCAATCATTGTTGGAGTAGATTCATCAAATGCACAACAATACCAAGAGAAATAGATAATTGCCTTTGAGATTCGAACTTTCCATTCTTCATCGTTCAGCGTTAATTTATTTTTTATCAAGCTATTGACTTTTCCTTGGCGATCAAATGCGATTGCAGAATGCGATAAATCCCACCTCTGGTATTCATTCCATTCTTGCCTCTCGAATTTTTCCAGACTGTATACCTCAAGATCAAGTTCCAAGTTAGACTTATCCTCAAGATTTGCAGAAATTGATTGAAGAAAATCACGAGCGTAAGGGTCTTCGTTGTTAAGAAGAACTATAATGTCTACATCAGAATATTTGTCAGCAAATCCTCGTGCTAGTCCACCAATATAGACTATACCTTCTACTGAATCAAAATGTGATATTCGTTGGACCAATTCGTTTGCGACAGTTCTGAAGGCATCTATCTTGTTCGTGCCCTTCATCCAATCCATTCTCGAATCATCCCTTATAGAGCAGCTCGAATTGTATCCAATTTCTTCTTGGCATCGTCCCCAGCCATTTTTAGCCACTCTGAGAGTGTTTCACATGTGTACTCATCACAATGAGCGCATGTTTCAACTCCATGTTCACTTGCACATGCTCGAACTGTACACTGACCACACCACTTGAAGTGTACTCCACTTGTAGCTTTACATCCATCACCGTTAATGTCCTCAACTGCTAAAGGGAACGCAG
>JAEORG010000323.1 GCA_016841005.1 Candidatus Thorarchaeota archaeon
ATGCCAAGATACGGTCACATCGGCAGATGTGATTGATTCTTCATGAAGTTCTAGTATTTCCGGAAACGATGATGTGTGATTTGTCAGCATTCCTGTATTTGGAATAATAAGTAACCCAATAACAAATATCCCGAAGATCATACCTCTTCGAATCAATTGCATCCCTCATTGTAGCTAGAGAAATTTCTCGCTACCAGTCTGGAAATCAATGGTTTCGCATCTACTTATTTGATTCGGTTGAATATCTACTGAAGGAATATTTAACAAGCTGAAGTGTACTGCTATAATCATCATTAGTAGGAGGGTCACTAGTGAGTTTCAGTATGAAAGTAGCAAGATGTAAGAAGTGTAAGGAATATCTCGGATTCAAGAGTCCTGAGGACGCGAAGCGAGGCAAGTATTATTGCCATAAGTGTAAGGAAGACAAGACAATGAATGATGCATATTGGGAGGAAACCTAAGCTTCTTGATGAATATACACATTCTGATTAAGGAGGTTGTGAAGGTTTATGTCACCCCTTTTTGGGAAGAAAGATCCGCGAGAGTCTAGAATAGTTTCTATCAGTGGTATATATGCGAAGCACACGAAAGTTGCGCACACTATTGCCATGACCAACATGAATGATGTACTTGCTGATGTATCCAAGTATTGTATTGAAAACGATGCTTATGTCCAACTAGAAGCACTCATGATTATTATGAGGTCCAAGAAACAAAGTGATTTTCAGGTAATGATGGATGTTCTTGCAAGAAGTGTCGGCTTCAATTATTCCATAGAGAAAATAGGTAAACACAAGGTAGTTTCCTTTCAACCGAGACCTGATTGAATATCTAATTCAAGTGGTTGTTATCTAATGTGACAGAGATGTTCCTTCGGGAAGAAGATCATGTGCTATGCCGCGTTGAGATATGCATCTATTACATTCTCAGTAAACATCGGGTCTTCATTGATTGAGGAATAGTCACACATGCGTATCATATTTCTGACATCATCACGAGTCTTCGGTTCGATGCCTAAATCGATACTCAAAGAAATTAACTTTGCGACCTCTTGCTCCACACAGATCCAGCAGGGCTGATATTCTGCTGTACTCACTTGTGATCTCCTCATCCTGTGGGATAGCGGCATCTCTCGACTGGCATTCATCCTAATGAACCTATGGAATGGTAGAAAAATAAAATCAAACTCTATTTGAACAGTAATCAGTTTGTTTGTTGTTTTTGGAGTAAAAGTTTAAAGTCAATGTGTGAATCCGCACAGTATGAGACGTGGCGGTTGGAGAGTAGGTACTATATTCTTTCTCTTTTTACTTATTTTGCAATTCAATAATCTAGGTGAGATTGCTACTACCAATATAGTACAACAGGATTTTGGAGTTGTAGAGAATCCTGAAACTAGTGAATCCAGTGGGGAGGTTTTATTGAATCCTGCAGTTGAAAGTCCAGAATTGATTTGGACAACTGGAGGCGATGCAGACTGGTTTATTGATACTAGCGTTTACAAAGTTGGAGGTTCATCATTACGAAGTGGTGATATCAATAACTATGATGTGTCTTGGATTGAAACCACGGTTGTAGGTCCTGCAACAATCAGTTTCGACTGGCAGGTATCTTCAGAATACAATTATGATTTTCTCAAATTCTTTGTTGATGGTACTGAACTGTTTCGGATTTCTGGTGCGACTTCATGGGATCGCATATCTCACACGATTAATAGTTGGGGCTCTCACACACTGAGATGGATCTACACCAAGGACTTTTCCGTTTCCCGTGACTCTGATTGTGGATGGATAGACAATCTGATGATTCACGATGTTGACTATGCAGTTGAAAACCCAGGTTTGCAATGGAGTTCAGGTGGAGATGCAGACTGGCTCATTAGTTCATCCACATATTACACTGGAAGTTCATCTCTCCAAAGTGGAGATATAGGTAATTACGGTGAGTCATGGATTGAGGCAACCATCAGTGGTCCTGTTATCATCAGTTTCGATTGGCGAACATCTTCAGAATTACATTATGACTTTCTCAGATTTTACATAGACGGAACAGAACAGAATGCGATATCAGGTTATACATCGTGGTCTCATATGTCTTACACAAACAATACATGGGGTTCTCACACTCTGAGATGGGCGTACATCAAGGACTATTCTGTCTCTAGTTACAGTGATTGTGGATGGATTGATAATATCCAGATTCAGGATGTTGACGATGCAGTCGAGAGTCCAGAGTTAGTTTGGTCAACTGGAGGTAATCGTGACTGGCTGATTGATACAAGCACTTACAACGTAGGTGGTTCTGCGATACGGAGTGGTGATATTGGAAGTTTTGGGAACACATGGATACAAACAACCATTCAAGGCCCTGCAACAATAAGCTTTGATTGGAAGGTATCATCAGAACCCAATGGAGATTATCTACACTTTTACATAGATGGTATACAACGGACATCAATCTCTGGCTCTTCGCCATGGATTCATCGAATCTTTACAATTGGAGGTTGGGGTTCTCATACCCTTAGATGGACGTATTCAAAGAATTGGTTAGGTTCCAGCTACTCCGATTGTGGATGGATTGATAATATTCAAATTCAGACCCCTGATACTGCAGTAGAGAATCCTGGATTACTATGGGATTCTGGAGGAAATACTGAATGGTATGTAGACGCTTCGACTTACAACAAAGGGAGTTCATCAATTCGAAGTGGTGATATATCTAATAATGGTCAGACTTGGGTTGAAACCACTGTTGAAGGACCTGGTATAATAAGTTTTGACTGGCAGACATCCTCTGAAACCAATTATGATTTTCTCAAATTTTCTGTTGATGGAACTGAATTGTATATGATTTCTGGTCCGACGTCATGGGCTCGTATATCATACACAATCAATAGTTGGGGTTCTCACACGCTAAGATGGGCGTACACCAAGGACTTTTCCGTTTCTCGGTATTCTGATTGCGGGTGGATTGATAATGTTCAATTTAATCCGCTTGACGATTCGATCGAGATTGAGTTACCCACAGTACCACTGGCCTTCCATGCTGTCGCTGGTGAAGGGCAAGTAGTGCTCTCATGGAATAAACCAGTCATCCTGGGCGACCAGCCTTTCAAGGGATACAATATTTACAGAGGTGATAGTGTAGCATCAATTTCATTCCTCACTACTGTTACAGACACTACTTACACTGATGCCTCCGTTTCTCAAGATAGTGATTACTATTACCAAGTTAGTGCAATAAGCAATGTTGGTGAGGGACCAAGAACTACAGCTATTGGTGTTACACTTGCAGATGATGACACCACTCCCCCAGAAATTTCATGGGAATACTTTGGGGTGAAAGAAGATGGTAATCCCGGTTATATTGAAGTTGTAGCATCCGATGACTCAGGATTATCTGTTGATCCAAGTGGAATCTATTATCTAACATCCGACCTCGGTGACCAGACCTTTGTATTCACAGCTACCGATGCAGATAATGATAGGCCTGGTGATAGTCTCACCACTACAGTTTCTGTGACAATTAACATTCATGATGATGACACAATTGCTCCAGAGATTCTATGGGAATATATTGGCAGCTATGAGGATGGTGATGCAGGTTATATCGAAGTTACTGCATCTGATGACTCAGGCCTTTCAGTTGACCCCAGTGGATCATACTATCTTTCCAATGATTTAGGTGTCCAAAGTTTTACTTTCACTGCCACAGATGCTGATAATGATCGGGAAGATGACAACCTAACTACAACAATTACAGTCGACATTGAACTTGGTGATGACGATACAACTGCACCAGAGATTCTCTGGGAGTACCATGGTAGCTATACTGATGGTGATCCGGGATATATTTTCGTGACCGCCTCAGATGCCTCAGGATTATCCGTTGATCCCAGTGGAACATATTATCTCACTTCTGGCATCGGAACACAAACATTCGATTTCACAGCAGTTGATGCAGATGAAGACAGAGTAGGTGATAGTCTGTCTACAACGATTACGGTATCTATAGATCTGGGAGACGATGACACGATAGCTCCTGAAATTGACTGGGAATACTTTGGTAGTTATACTGATGGGGATCCTGGATATATCGTTGTTACTGCTTCAGATGCTTCAGGATTATCCGTTGATCCCAGTGGGACATATTACCTGACATCAGACCTCGGAGAACATACTTTCACATTCACTGCAACTGATGCAGATAATGATTGGATTGGAGATAGCCTGAGTACAACTGTGTCTGTATCTATTGTGATTGAGGACGATGACACAACTGCACCAGAGGTTACTTGGGAATACTTTGGAGATGGAACTGATGGCAACCCTGGTTATATCGTAGTTAACACATGGGATGATTCGGGTCTCGCTCAGGATCCATCAGGAACTTACTATCTGACATCAGACCTAGGAGAGCAAACATTCACCTTCATCGCTGAAGACGCTGACGGGGATAGAGTTGGAGATTCTCTCACTACATCGGTAACAGTCACGATTGAGATTGTAGATGATGACACAACTGCACCGACGGTTCAGATTGAATATTTGGGTGGCGACGGTACAGATCAGAATCCTGGATATTTTTCGTGGGTGATTTCAGATACCGATGATGGCATAGGTGGCGATGCTGATACCGGATTCAGCGAGATTCAGATAGTCATCACTTATTCATCTCCTGATGGTCTTAGTGATTATATTCTAACTTTACCATCGAGTGAATCTGGAGAATGGTATCTACCATCTGACTTGGGAGTATATTCACTCTCTATACTTGCTCAAGACAATGATGACGATAGAACATTGGAGCTTGATTCACTGACGACAACAATGTCAGTAGAGCAGGCAATTGTTGATGACGATACAGAGCCTCCTATACTAACTGACTTAATGATTTCAGAAACGGATTCTCTCATAATAATCCGTTTCAATGCTTCTGATTACTCAGGAATTTCAGATGTTGATATTCTGTTTGATGGCATGTCCTTCGTACCTCTGATGACAACAATAATTGATGATTCGTACACATTCAAGTATAGTAAGGGTATCTTCTTTGAGCTTGGTGTAGGGAGTCATCTTCTCGAAATCTACCTTACAGATGGGGATGATGATCGTGCCAATGACCAGCTAACATCGGTCTACTCAGAAGTATACTCCGTTTCGGTTCAGCACCTGCTAGAGTATATCAAGTATGAACTACTAATGTTGAAGGCAGATGTCCATGATAATGTGCATCATCCATTCAGAAAGATACTCGAGAAAAAGATAGACAAAGCTATTTGGCGAATTGATTACGCTCTGAAGATGTATCTTAAGGGTAAAATCTCATGCGCAGTCATGCTTGAGAGGTTGTCTAAGGTAATTCTTGACATCTCAGAAATGCTTGCTGATGTTGGTGACCATTGCAAGAAGATAGATAGTGCTTTTGCCGCCTATCTTGTTGAACATATTCATCAAATTCGTGACCATATCACATACGCAATGGCTTCAACAATAGGCTCTGCGACCGCAATGGCGATAGCTGAAGTTGAGATTAAGATTGACAAACTTTCTGATGGCCTATACGATGAGATGTCCTTCTGGACAGCATTGATGATTGATATAAACCTTGGACAAGCAAGTCGAAAACTTGATCAAACACTTATTCAACTTGCACGAGGTCATGAATGCGGTACTCGACATTTACTAAGAGATGCGATTAGAGATCTGAAACAAACAAAGTGCTGGATTCATTATTTAGCAGTTAAAGGGAAACTCCCCAATGACCTTGCAGATGGTTTAATCATGACCATTGATGAATTCATAGTTTCACTAGGAGCAATTGTATTCTGATAATCCTCGACTATATCAGAGAATCTAAATAGTAGTTCACGTAATCTACCCGGTTGCTGAGAGATTGAGAGAGAGTTGACAATATGAGTCAGGAATATGTTATTCGGACTATGGGATTGACGAAGAATTATGGAGAAGTCCATGCTCTAGATTCTTTAAATCTGACAGTTCCGAAGAATACGATTTTTGCATTTCTTGGTCCAAATGGTGCGGGAAAGACGACAACAATTAAGCTGCTTCTTGGATTAACTCGGCCAACAAGTGGAACAGGTTCCATCTTCGACCTTGATATTGTGCAAAACAATACAGAGATTCGGAAAAGAGTTGGATATCTTGCCCAACAGCCTCATTTCTACAAGGAACTGAATGCTAGAGAAACGCTACGATTTGCTGCACGTTTTTACTATAAAGGACCAAAAGAGAAGATTGAGGAACGGGTTGACAAACTCATCAATCTAGTAGGACTAGAAGAAAAAGCAGACAGACCGGTTGAAGGATTCTCTGGTGGTGAGATGCAGCGACTAGGTATAGCTCAAGCTCAATTCAATTATCCAGACTTGCTTGTTCTTGATGAGCCAGCTGCAGGTTTAGATCCCCAAGGACGAGAGGAAGTCCTGTCCATCATGGAAGAACTAAGGGCTGAAACTACAATTTTCTATAGTACTCATATTTTGGATGATGTGCAACGAGTAAGCGATATGGCTGCAATTCTAAACAAAGGAAAACTTATTGCACAGGCACCGATAGAAGAACTTCTTGCTGGGACCGACGGAATTGCTTATGTCGTAACTATAGAGGGTGATGCTAGCAAATCTGAATCTCGAATTGAAAATGAATCATGGGTTTCTGGACTGACATCAGAGGTCAAAGATGATTCAACAAAATGGGTAGTAACAGTTACCGATGAAGATACAGCCAAGAAGAAGTTGCTACGATTAATACTTGAAGATTCCAGCCTAAACATCACTGATTTTGGTTTGAAACATTACGAACTGGAAGAAGTCTTCATGAGGCTCGTGGAGGATGATAGCAATGAGTGAGAAATCTGATTTCATTCTTGTAGAAGAACATGGGTGGCGAATGGGTCTGTCAAATATGGTCCGCAAGGAATTCACTGCTTGGTTTGGATCATCAGCATGGTGGAAACAGGCGTTAATCTGGTCTGTTGTACTAACGTTCATTGTGATAGGAGGAGCAGTAGCTGACCCTGAGATTGGTATTATCATGTTTGTACTCATGGGGAGCATCTTCATGACGATAGCAACAATCATAGCATCGCAAGAGTTTATTCTCGAAGAGAAGAGGACTGGGTCCGTTGCCTGGGTTTTATCAAAGCCACTCTCTAGAACAGCCTTCATTATTGCTAAACTATTTCCTAACGCGATTAATCTAATTGTTTCAATTGTGTTCATCCCCGGAGTAGTTGTTTTCTCCGTTATGTATGTAATATCTGGAGGTGTGACTCCCTTCACATTCTTCTTGGCATTGGTTCCGCTTGCTTTATGGGTGATATTCCTAGAATTCTTTACTATATGTCTGGGGACATTCTTTGAACGAGAAGGGGAGGTTATGGGTCCTCCATTCTTTCTGATGTTGCTTCTCTACCAACTTGGGCCAATGCAATATATTGGAGCACTCTCGCCTTTCGGACTTGTGGTACTAGCACAGTATTATATCGGTGGATTAAATTCACCAATGACTTTCACACCAAGTGCAGCATTTCCCATAGGTACATCAATGATTGCAACACTTGTTATCATTGCACTTCTTACAGCAATATCGCTATGGAGATTCAAGCGTGAGGAGTTCTAACCGATTGGTTTACGAGGAATCTGAACTATATGCACCTACTACTTGTGCAATTTCCTCTATCTCTTTCGGATGACCGAAGAGTGCACAGGGAGTGTCCTCATTGGTAAGGAGATGTTCATTCTCTCGAATAGCTTTGAATAGGGGGCTATCAAGCCCCTCTTTGAATGATGTGTTTGAGAGGTTATGTGTTGCTAGATTAGAAACTATACATGCAGTGAGATCTCCAGTTGGAGTCACATGAGCAAAACCACGACCAGCTGAAACACAGCCTCCGAAGTAGTCTTCATCTCCTGGTGAATGGATGACATATAGTGAGTTATTTCTTCTATACTCTAGGATTCTAGAGCGGAATTCTTCTCGCTCGCATGGAGAGAGCATGAGTGTCTTGTCATATGAGCCATATGTGTCGCCTGTCAGGTTCTCTGATATGACTGGGATGTATTCAATAAAGACTCCAACAAGTACACCAAGTTTGACATAGTGATTCAAGTTCTCTGCTTGCATCCAGAACCTGTAATTTCTATTAGTGATCGTGACGGAAATTCCTGTTGGAACTCCACTTGACTGAAGGAGTGTCAAAGTTTTGAGTGCCTGTCTATGAACACCCTTACCTCGACGAGCATCGGTTGCTTCCTCACTACCTTCAACACTAACGATGACTGCTACATTCTTTGTCCTTCGCAAGCGCTTGTGGTCGCTCTGTTTTATCGCTGTACCATTGGTAAGGATGATGAAGAACCTGTCCTTGAAGGATTCGCACAACTCTAGCAATCTTGGGAACAGAAATGGCTCTCCTCCTGCAATAATGAATCCAAAGACACCCTGTTCAGAAGCATCCTTAATGATATCATGCCACTGACTCCAATTCAGAGTCGGTTTATCTGAGGGGCATCCTGTGGGCTTAGATTTATCCAACGTGCCCACCGCTGCAGCATAGCAACCTGCACAACTAAGATTACAACGAGATGTGATGCTGAGGATCAAGAAGGGAGGTACTTGCAAACCAGATTCTTTTGCATTACGTCTAATCTTCTCAGTCTTCTTGTATGCTCTTGCTAGTCTTATTCCAGCTGTAATATAGCGAGGATGACGAAATACCCATGGAACAAAGAGGCGGGACATGTTGGGGTCAAGTCCATCCAATACATTCTGCATGTGACTTGGTTTTGGTATTGCATTGGCGTGCTCTACTTCCGTTACTAACATTGTTCTAACCTAATTCAGTGGTGGCGTTGTAATTATATGGTTTCAAAGGCTTTTAAGGTCTTTGACGAACGCCAAACGTTCGGGATTTGTAGAAACGTTTAAATTTCGACAAATGCAATACAATTTCACGCGCCACCTGTGTATTTAACACGGGGGAGTTGGTTTGAATGAAAAAGATACTAATTATATTTGACACGCAATTTGGTAACACCAGGAAGCTTGCTTTTGAGATTGCTACTGGCATTCAACAGAATAGTGAGTTCATGTCCAAGGTCATAGAAGGTCATGAACTGGACAAAGAAGACCTCTCAGATTATCACGGAATTCTCTTTGGAGGTCCGACACGAGCCTTCCGTGCAACCCGAGGAGCTATGAACTCCATCAAGAGAGCTGCCAAGATGGGTATTGATGGAAAGGTTGTATCTACCTTTGGGACATACATGATTGGAAATCAATCCCGAGGAGTAAAGGCTATGGATAAGAAATTGAGAAAGGTTGCAGATGGAGCAAGGGTGATCAGTCCCGGTTGTTCAGCAAAAGTAGAAGGTCCCACTGGACCAATAGCATCAGGTGAGATTGAGAGAGCTCAGGAATGGGGCCAAGCTTTTAGTAATGAAATACTGCAGTATCTCCAAGCAAACACAACACACACTCTAGAAAATTAAATTTCAAAATCTTCAGAAGATCCCTGCTCTTCTGGAGATTGAAATTGCATAATCGTTCAGCAATTTATTTTCAGGACCGAGAGTGATAGCTTTGTCCATAGCTTCTTTTGCTTTTTTCATCTCATCCTTCCCCAACCATATAGCAGCCATCATGTACCAGCCATAATAATTATCCGGATATGTCTTTGTTATCTCTAATGTCTTTTCAAACGTGAGATACCGTTTTCCGAGATATCTCCTGCATGCAGCAACAAGGAGCATTGCTTCTGATTCTATTGATTCAAGCGCTGATGCAGTTTCAATGGTCTGATTGAGTTCATCTTCACTAATATCGAGTGGATCTTTCTCAAAGTGTTGATAGAGATATCCGTAGAAAGGTAGCAACTCCATCATTCTTAGTTCAATTTTCTGTATAGCAAAGACCTCAAGAACTTCCCGATTACTATCCAATTCGGCGTGTGCTTTCTGTGATAGACTTTTCATTGTATCTTCATCAAGCTCTGCAACAACAAAGAATTTCGATGGTTCTTTCTGGCGTTCTATCTCATCTAAAGCGATAAGTTTAGCAGCCATTTCCCAGGGGTCATAATCTGCCTTATCCTTGCCCATTTACTCCACCAATCAAATTATTCTCTTTCTTAACAAATTACTTGCTTCTATAACTTCTGGACTTAACGGTTGAACATATCATATGATACTTGATGTTTTCTGAATAACTTACTATTGAATGTACATAATGTAACTCAAATAACTCAAATAATATCACATTGTAACAAAAGTTATATACACTTGGTGCACTTAACAATGTTAACCATAGTTAAGATTTGGTTGTTTGGGAGCAAAGGAAGAGCGGTTAACATACCCTGTAAGTCAAAGAAGGCACGCTGAACAGGTTTAGTTCTGAGTGAGACTATTGACAAAACAGAGGATGTAAGGTCTCCTTTTCCTCCCGGCATAGGAGGTCTCGATTTGTCCATCAATAGGAAATATGGGCTACGAATCGTCGCTGTTACTTTTCTAATCGCGTCGCTTCTTAGCTCATCGATATTTGCTCCTGTTTCAGCTACAACTCTACCAGAGTCAACTGATACAGATGAGAAGAAGGAAATTGCTCCAATACTTGTGCACATCTATTATGATTCTACAAGTGTTGAGGCAAAGAGTGTTTTACTTGACACGATTACAACTCTTTCAAAAAGTGGTATCTTAGTTGAAAAATATGATATCTCTTCGATACTAGATATTGAATTCAAGCTTGATCGAATTCGACCGGACTTTGCAGTCTATTATTTCCAAAGTAACACAAATGGAATCCAAATTCAGGATGAAAGTATATCTTGGGAACGACTTGCACAAGTGATTGAAAGGGCATCGAAAACCGAACATGTTCTAGGAATAGGAAATGCGATTATTCTTGAAGACTATCTAGAAGACACATCCAACCTACATGTTGATACTGCAGATGTAATGGATGTTAGATTAGGACGATTGTTTACGCTCTGGACAATAGCGGATACCGTCGCAGCCTCAGTGAAAGATGGATGGGCAAATAGAGGTGAAGCCCTCAGAGAGACCGTACTTAGAGACTTTGCAGACAACATCAACGAATACATGGCTAAGGGCGTAATGCCAGAGGTGTTTACTGGTGAACGAGTTCCAAGGCCAATCACTGACCCAGCGCTGACCGAATCATGGATTGAGGAAGAAAAACAGTATGATGATGGTGGCAAAGAATTACAACCAGTAATGAAGTTAGGAACATTAGCACAGAGTAGTGATTATATCCGACTCCGTGAAATGCTTGTCACAAGTGGCATTGGTGGACCAATCGGGTGGCTTTTGGATACTGTTATCGGTTCGTTGATTGAATTAGGCTTTCAAGATCTTGCAGTTCATAGAAATGCAGCACAGAATGTTGTTGATCATTTCATCAAAGTTGTTGATGATGCTCAAGATGAATTGCAGGAGTGGTTCAATGAAGAAGGATTCAATGTCACAGATCATAACTTTGAGGCATGGATGCCTGAGTTGCTTCCAAGGCAGGTATTCGAGTTCTGGTCACTTTTAGACCAAATAGTTCTTGACACATGGTATGATGTTGACGATTACATTGGTGATTTCTTTGAGCAGATAATTAACACTCCGGTTCAAACTGACCTCACTGGACTCGTTCCAGTATTTCTATTCAGATTGGGTACACCTATCAACCTGGGTTCGAACTTTGCAAGTTTTGGTGCGGTATTGAGAATAAAACTACTTCCTGACTTTGAGATCGATAAGGAACCATTTGAAACCTTCCTTAATGATGCAATAATGGGCGACATAAATCTAGGATCAATTTCAGATGTTGAAGATGCGTTCGCAGAGGTAAGAACATTCATCGACGTCATTCCTGTCATGGATATTGAATTCGCTATCTGTGCATTCTTGCCGGGAGCAAATGATTGGGCAGCAGGTCTCCTTGGACAATTTGAGCTTGAGTTCTTCGGAACTGCTTGGATGCAGATTGCATTTCCACCAGTCGATGCATCCAACACAGCTCGTTCATTCATTGATGTCCGAGAATGGGGTTTCCATTTCGAACTAGATGCGAGCTTCTCTCTAAGCATCTCAGCTTTCTTAGCACCTGGACCCGGAGGAGTCATCAGTACAATTTTGGACTGGTTCTCTTCATTACTTTCAGTATCAATTACGCTTACATTATCAATTGTTGTAGAGATTAGTAAGGTGTATCAGGGGCAGGGATTACCTGCATTATCTACAATATTATTCGACATCATACTTGGTGTCACACTTGACATACGCATACTAATTTGCGTGTTCTCTGGAACTTTCCAAGTTGGATTAAGATTTGAACAGCATTCAGGAGTTCTAGCATCTGAACCACTACTGGCACTTGCAAATGATCCTGATGTTGATCTTGTGATTCAGCACACGCTAAGTGATCTTTCAACATCGTCAGTTGGTATC
>JAEORG010000324.1 GCA_016841005.1 Candidatus Thorarchaeota archaeon
ATGGGATTTACAACTCAACAATCCCCGTCTCTATATCAAAATCATTGCCGACTAATCAGTCTGTCTACTTAGCTGAAATTAGAAGCATTAGCTTTCCTATCAGAAGGTGTAATTATCACCTGTTCTAATACATCGCAGAATCTTAGGTATATCTTCATGACTACGATACCAGATTATTCTGATCTTTAGTTCCTTGAAAGCCTCCTCTTCGATTTCGTGATGAGTATTCAGATAATTTCGTTCAATATCTGTAGGTTCTCTCGGAATCCCCGCCGCATCTATTGGTGCTTCTCTTGCAAAACACACATAGTGCCAAGGTGTTCCTAGTCTTCGTGCCATTAACCGGAGGAGTCTCCTGAGATTTGGATCAGTTAAGGAATGCCCAATCATTAAACATGTACAATTGTGAAGAAAATTGAATTGAGTGATATTTGCCCAACCATATGGATCTTCATATAGTGTGTGATAATCTTCCTCTGAAAGAACCAATGGAACATTGCACGGCAATTTGTATGATTCAGGATTCTCTGGAAGGAATCCATGAACATGATAGATTCCTATCTCATCCTGCTTTGGTTCCATTCCCTCTTGGCAGATAGATTGAAACTTTACTCTCTGTTTGTTGAGCTCTCTCTCAAGCAAATCATCATAGTTATGCGTAAGTACGGATTTAACACCTCCCTCCTTCTCTGATGATTTACATAGGTTCGCAATTGCTTCAAGTGTCAATCCATGAGAACCAATTTTCCGGTAAAGGATATGTGTCAGTATTTTCTCAAAACGATCTTTTAGACCAGTCCTCGCGTATAATGCACTAAGTAGAGGATCTGGACCAAGTAGACCTGGGAAAGCTTCTGATAGACTTCTTTTTTGATCTTCTGTTGCTTTAATACCATACTTACTTAGTTTATCGTCGATTAAAGCCAGTCTCAGGTCAGATAGGAGGGATTGCCACAACGGAATTCCTGCTGGTTTCGATACTCCTGCTCCTAGAAAAAGTATAATCCCTCTTTTCTTATACTCTTCATTAAGCTCCTTGACATGTTTTGCACAACGCTCTTTCCATTCATCACTAACTCCCTTTTCGACTTTCTCTACTGCCTCTTCGATTCTTCGATTTCTTAGTCTATCTGCAAGTGCCAATCGTACATTCAGCTCAGGGAAAACTTTCAGAGAACCTTTTGGAGCTATTTTAAGTTCCTCTGCCATTCGGTTGAGTTTTCCGTACCCCCATACAATCAAGGGGAATGATTCTCCGAGTATCTCATTCGCTGACCGCTCAATACTCTTGTACGGCGGTGATCTCTCTTTTCCAGTTAGTATTATGAGACCACTAGCCACATCATATTTACGAGCAAATCGAAAAATCTCGATCGCTCTCTGAAATGTTCTTCGAGAAAGAACCACACCTATTGGTCCCTTGAGATTTTTGAAGTCCCCTAGAACCAACGCATCAAATGGCCCAAATTGCTCTGAAATCTCTAAATTCTGTTCTGAGAAGTACTCCTTTAGGAGCGTAAGTGCAAATGAGTAGTCTATCTCATGACCCGCTCTGAAGCTATACCACGACATGGCTGAACTCCCTCTATATAGCTATTAATCGGTGTGGTTAAAACCCCCTTTTATAATAAACTGGTTACTCGTTTTATAGGTTGATTAGTCTGAGTAGTTTTCACCATTTTACTTTAAGCAGATCCTCAAAAGGTAAACATGAATGAGGAAAATTCACATTCGATTCTAAAATGTTACATCTGCTTCTCTTGCCTGTACGGCAGATAGTCTGGTCCGGAGATCTCACGAGCCATGACTATCCTAGCGTTTTCTTTTGTTGATTATCTTCTTTGCAGCAAATGATAGTTCATCATCAGGATCATTATTTGCAATGAATGATACCATTTCCAACTCTTGGCTTGTTGGTTCAACTGTCTTTAGAATTTCCAGTGCAATTCTCCTGACTCCTGGCTTCTCATCATCCAACGCAGTGAGAAGAAATGGTCTGTAGGCTTCTCTCTTCTCTTTCCAATCACCTGAAAACAAAGATTCATCAATATTCCATAGACGCCCAAGAAATTCAGTGGTATTCATTTTGATAGTTACACTTTGCTCCTTGAACAAAGCAGGTAAGAAACTAGTCACCATCAAATCCTTGTCAACTCGCATGAAGAACTCCACAGCACTCAATGCTAAGGATGGGTTTTCATCTAAAATGAAATTTGTTACCTCCCGAATGAGTTCATAGTAGTCTGTTTTTGATTCTTTCAGAATATCACTGATATTAGATCTGTCCCCACCTTGCACAATCATGAGCTTAACTTGTTCCACTCTTGAACCACTCATATTAAGAACTGTTCTTGTAACTCGGTTTCCAGCTTTTTGCCAGATATTTTCTTCTTTGTGGTTAAGAAGCGCATGTACTGCTCTTTCCCTTAGATTGTCATCCACGTACTCGATTGCAGAACGGAGGTTTTCTGCATAATTCAGCTGGCCTTCTTTATACCACTTCAATATGATTTCCACTATCTTCGAATTGACAGGTGGTTCTTTCAATCGACCGAATGCGAAAAACATCGAGTCCAGTTGTCTGTCACTCAGACCACTCCCATCAACTGTTGTAAAGAGAACCTCTGCATCGCTCAGTTTAGAATCGTCAACACCCAATAGATTAGTCATAACACCCGAGGCCGCATTGAAACAGGATATCTCGATGGCACATTTGAGTATCTTTTTCATAACCTTGGTTCGAATCAGGCTTTGCTGTCTTGAGGTTTCATCATACCCACTGATGACTCCCGCCCAAAGGTCAGTATATCTTGAAGATAGCACACTCTGCTGAGACTGAACCTCTTGCTCAAGAGTTTCAAGAAAGTAGTCCATCCTCCGTTTGAATCCTCTCCAATCCTGATGAATTGCCATACTCTCAAGGTCATCTAGAAATGTATCTACTATTTCAGTTGAAAATGCATCATATCCACTGGAGGAGTAATCTACTGATTTATGCTTCTTTCTCAATTGAACAACTGATCTAGTTTCTTTCATAGACAAGTATGATGCTAGCTGAACACAGCGGAAAAGGAATCCCTCATAATTATACCAAATAAGAAGGCAGACTATTATCCAAAGGGCGAGTGTGATTATAATGTTAGACAACGTATCGATATCAAACGCAAAGAAAAGGCATGGAATAGACAAGCAAAAGTAAAACGCACCTTTCAATGACCAAATATCATTATGAAGAATAGGCCCATCCATTAGTCGAGATAGCTTCTCATTCGATTTTTCTTTTGGTGTTTCCCAAGTTTCAGTGACGAAGACATCCCATATTGATAACGCTATGTCTGTTCGGATTATATGTTTTTCAAGAATCTCCCTGTATCTGAAAAGAGTCAGTTTCTTGATTCCCCAAGTAACAGAATTATCTAATCTAACTAGAAAGAAGAGTGAACCAATAAGTGAACCTAGACCAGTTGAAACAGCTATTACATTTGTCGGTATTAGGAACAAATCTGGCGTCAACCATCGGATTAGAGCAACTGCGACGACAAATCCAAATGCCAGATACACTGCATTCTCAGCTTTCGATCCTGTACTGAAACTCATTGTGCTCATGAGAAACTCCTTACAAGAATCACCAATTTGAAATCAAATAAGGTTTAATGAACGAATTAACAATCCGGATTCCATAGATATTAGGTTTATTTCCGATCTTCATGCGTTTTATCAAATTATGAATTAAGTTTGCCATTATGCAGAAGCAAACCAACCAGAGCAATCATCAGATTGCATCTCTTATTTTCAAACAAGCAATTGATATATAGCATTATGATTTTAGAACTTATAGGGAGGATGATTTTCTGACATCTGAAGTTGCAAAGCTCAGTGTTGGTTCCATAATTTCCACAGAGCTTTGGGAAGGAGCAGCAAGAATTGATGATTTGGATCTTCTCGGAGAATATCTAAAGCTCAGAGTGACAGGTATTGAGAACGGAGTTACTGAAGAGAGACTAATCCATCCAAAAGCAAGGCCTATCAAAATCCTGTCTGATGATGAAACATGGATTGATGCAATTTCACCGACGCCAGAAGAACTTCAGCTACTCAGGCCAGAGATGCCATTTACTGAGGGCAAGATTGTAGAAGCACGTAGAAGACTCTGGCGAATCGACTCGATTGATCAGAGAAACAAGACAGCTACAGTAGTAAGTGTGAGTGGACAACCAGCACGTCACGAACTGTATTTACCCATTGAAGATATCCGACTTGCAAGTTTCCCTCCGCCAGATATTGGCAAAATTGGCACGCCTCGTTTTCAGAAGATGCTAATGCAGGCATTAGGATTCAATCTTATACATGGAACCGCAGTCCTTACAGGTCTACAAAGAAGTGGCGTGATTCCTATGCCATTTCAGCTGGTTCCAGTCATCTTGGCATTGAACCTTCCCCGGGCAAGATTGCTGATTGCTGATGATGTTGGGCTTGGCAAGACAATTGAGGCCGGTCTTATCCTGAGCGAGTTGGTTGCACGAAATAAGGTCAACAGGGTGTTGATTATCACGCCTGCAAATCTTTGCGAACAATGGCAAGAAACGATGAATCGATTCTTCCATTTCGGTTTCCGAATAATATCAAAAAGACAGAGAAGAGTGTTAGAGAGAGAACTCATGGTTGGAGGCAACCCCTGGATTCGTTTTCCAAAACTCATCGTATCGGTCGATTATATCAAGCAAGATGAGGTGCTAGGAGAGGCGCTCTCAGAACCTTGGGACCTAGTTATTATTGATGAGGCACATAAAGTGGCTAAGCCTCATCAAACCACGCAGGGCTCAGATCCAACAATGAAGCGATATCAACTTGGCAAAAAGATAGCGTCAGCAACAGAGCACCTATTACTTTTGACAGCCACACCACATAATGGATATCGAGATACATTCGCAAGTCTACTAAGTCTTCTCAATACCGAGATAGTGAAAGGGAAGATTCCTGATATTACCATCAACAAGAATGTAGCAAGAAATCATGTGTGTCAGAGAAGAAGATCAGATGTAGAAGAATGGTTTAGAATATCTGATGAGAAATCACCTTTCCCAGAAGCAGATAGAAAGGAACTGTTCGTGTCATTATCATATCAATATGAACAGGTTATGAGTGAGCTAAAATCATTAAGCAGACATATTCTCTCTGTATCAAAAGATGTAGAACGAGAAAAACGTCTTGCACAATGGACAGTAATTCACTTTTACAAAAGAGCACTTAGCTCACCCTATGCTCTTGAGTGCTCCATAAGGAATAGACTTGCAAGAATTAAGCGAAGGATAGATAGTAAATCAACAGAGTCAGAACTACTCGGTCTTTCAGAAACCGAGCTCAGAACTTCTGCTCTTGACGATGATCCGGGAGATTATATCAGCGAGGAGGAAGTAGATGCAAGAGCTCCAGGGGTCGTTTTTGGAGATGCTTCTGATGCAAAACTTGAAGAACAGATTCTCTCATCGATAATGG
>JAEORG010000035.1 GCA_016841005.1 Candidatus Thorarchaeota archaeon
TTCTATTAACCCACGGGGATTCCATGGACGACTTGGTTGTTAATACTCCTGGAGCGTCATATCTTAAACCAGCAATTGGAATGAAAGAATTGTTGAAAAAACGGCACTTGGCACCAATCTATGGTGGAAAGACTGAGCTTGCCCCTCTACATAGAGACTGGTTAGTCATTGATACACCCCCAGATATTGTCCATTTTGGGCACGCGCATAAGAATGCATTAGACGAATATCGTGGTGTGCAGATTATCAATTCAGGTACTTTTCAGAGTCAGACTGATTTCATGAGGAAACAGGGTATAGTTCCAACTCCCGGATTAGTTACGGTAGTAAATCTTAGAACTGGTCAACCTCAGTTAAAGGCCTTTTATGACTTCAGTAAGATGGATGAAGTATAATTCATCTGATTACGAGATTTCATCCAAGAAGGTCCTTAGAGAGCTTCGAAAGACGACTATCTTTATCCAAGATTGTGCCTACGTGTTTCTTACTAACTGCAAGTCGTATTTTCTTTGTCCTTCCATACCGTCCTTTTGAAACAACAGTGGTATTGATGAGACCCAGCATATCTAATTCACTTATCAGGTCTCCAACACGTCTCTGAGTCAGCGTATCTAACGAAAGTGCTTTAGCTATTTCTGCATAGGCATTGAAACATTCACCGGTGAAGATGTCTTTCTGACCACGATTTGTCAATGCATAAACTGAGAGTAAGACCGCCTTGGACTGCATTGGCAGCGTTTTTACAGTTTCAGTGATTGTGTCTCGCTCAATAAACTTCTGAGCTTCGCGAACATGCTCTTGAGTTACAGAGCTCTCGCCACTCCGCTCTACAAGTTCACCTGTGGTTCTAAGGAGATCTAACGCTCGTCGTGCATCACCATGTTCCTGTGCAGCTAGTGCACCAACCAAATTGATTACACCTTCATCTTTTATGACTCCTTTATTGAAAGCAAGTTCGACCCTCTGCTCTAAGATTCCCCTGAGCTGAACTGCATCATATGGTGGAAAAATTACTTCTTCTTCACCCAAGGTAGATAAAACACGTGGATCTAATAGGTCCTTGAATTTCAGATCGTTGCTAATACCGATAATTGATATCCTGCTGTTCTCTAGTTCGCCATTCATTCTTGTTAGGCCATAAAGAATGTCATTTCCTTGATTTATATCTCGTTTTACTACGCTGTCGACCTCATCAAGTACTGCAACAAAGATTCTTGGTTCTGAATCCAGTTTTTCCATAAGCACCGAACGGATTTCATCAGTTGGTAGTCCTGTAAATGGAATGGATGAGCCATCCGGCATTTTTGCATTAATTGCCTCACACAAGGATTTCAGTATTCTGTAATTTGTTGTTGTCGTTCTGCAGTTTACATGAGCTTTCAATGGGGGTATGATACTGCTCTCCTCAGCTTTTTCTATTAACATCTTCAGAACATATTTAGATACGACTGTCTTACCAGTTCCAGTCTTTCCATAACAAAGTATGTTTGATGGTGGAGCTCCACGAAGTGCAGGACCTAGTATAGAACCAATACGATTCATCTGCTCATCGCGGAAAGGTAATTCCTCAGGGACATAGGTTGGACGAAGAGCGTCCCTGTCTTTGAATATTGGTTGGCCATCGATGAATTTGTCAAATAATTTGTCAAGTTTCGGGGATTTGTCTTTCGCCATTTATCATCTCAACTCCAAACAACATTCCACAGGCTCCATTGGAAATCCACTGGAATTTCTGATAATTCCACTGGAGATTGAGTTGTCAGATAAAGTTACGTATTACTTTGACTGGGCTTTGTCAGTTTCGGAGAGTTCATCAGTCAATAATAGCAGGTGATTTCTAAGTTCAGGAACGATGTTTCATGCGCCTTAGAGACCTTGAAATTATGCTCCAGTCGATGGAGAGAGTTAGTGAACATGAGGTTTCTCTAGAAAGCTATCCAACTCCTGCAAATATTGCTGCTGCAATTCTATACTCCGCTGAGATGGAGCATGGAGATATTTTTGGAAAGAATGTAATTGACCTTGGATGTGGTGATGGGATCTTTGTATTAGGTGCTGCAATTCTAGGAGCAAAACGAGTGGTGGGAATTGACCTACAATGTAAAACCTTAAAGGCTGCTCGAAGAAATTCTTCACTGCTCGGAACTGAAGGTAAAGTAAGCCTTGTACTAGGCGATGTTGCCTCCTTGTCGCTCAGAATACCTGTGGACACGGTGGTGAGTAATCCTCCATTTGGTACTAAGAAACGTGGTGCTGATGTAGAATTTCTCAAAACAGCAGTTTCCATTGCCAAAGTGATATATAGCATTCATTTGGCTGGCGAAAAGAATAGACAATTCCTGAGCATGAAAATTAAAGAACTTGGAGGAATTGTGACTCAAATTGAAACATTTGAGTTCCCTATTCCAAAACTGTATAAATTCCATAAAAAAGCGAAACACCTAGTCAAGGTAGATTTGTATCGAATAAACGTCGAAGAGTGAAAAATAATGGCGGACGTAAAAAGCGGTGACACTGTTGTTCCTGGGGATCAATTGTGTGTAATAGAAGAATTGTCACCGGGTTTTGGCACATATGAAAAAGAGGGCATTGTATTTGCTGCAACTGCAGGTTATGTTGAGATGGACCTCAAGGACAGAAGTATGAATGTGGTTGGTCTAAATGGCCATCTTAGGCTTCCACTCCCGGTCAAAGGAGATATTCTAATTGGCGAAGTCACTAATGCATATGAACAGCGCGCTGAGATACTTTTTGTCAAGAGAAATGGCGAAGACTTTCACAGTGGTTTGCTCGGAGAAGTACATATCAGCAACGTTACACGGCGCTATGTAAAGAGCATGCATGATGTCCTTAAGCCAGGTGATATCGTCAGGGCCGTTGCTTTGAATACGCATGAAATCCCTGTGCGGGTGAGCCTTGTTGGGCCTGATTTAGGCGTACTTGTTGGTAGCTGTTCAAAATGTGGCAATAAGTTAACATTGACCACTTACAACAACTTGATATGCCTAAGGTGCGAGAACCGCGAAACACGTGAGGTTGCAAAGGACTATGGTGTTATGTTCGGACTTGAAATTCGTCAAGACCTCGCACCAAAACGACAACCTCGCAGATATGATGATAGACGTGGCGACAGACGCTATGATGACCGACGACCTCGAAGAAGTGGTGGAGATCGTCGTTATGGCGACAGAAGCAGACGTGATGATAGAAGGAGAAGGTAATCATGGAGCCTAAAATTATTGAATCAAGTCGTTATGAATTGAAGATTGAGATTGTAGGAGAAGGTCATAGCTTTCCCAACCTGCTCAGAAAGACTCTCTTAGAAGAGCCTTCTGTTGAATTTGCTGGGTATCATATCGATCATCCTCTGCTAGCAAGTCCTGTATTTACACTTAGGACCAAAAAGCGCCAAGCAAACGTCGTCATGAGAGAAGCTCTAGAGAAAATGCTTGCGAGAACTGAGGAATTTCGTAAGAAATTCGCACAGACCGCATCCGATCATAGTGTGGACTAGACCCTCAGATTCTAAGAGATGGAGGGTTATATATGTGGGACTCTCTTGTCCAACATGATTCTATTGAATCAATCATGAATGACAAAGGTCTCGCACAGATTGGCGATAATCTGGTTAATTTTTGCTACTCGCTTGCGAAATCCATGGCATTAGAAAAGATGCAAGGACAGAAAGTAAGAGACAGTGTTCTTGCAAGGGCTATCAGAGCTACGTCGGTATACCAGTATATGGGAAGAAGAACTGATGTAGGAAAGGCAGCAGATGCATATGAGGCTCTTATGGCATGGTTATGGATGAAAGGCCTTCTTGAGATTTCGTCCATCGTTGATTTCTTAGTAAAACATCTGAATATTGATACTAAGACAAATCGAAAGGAAGAAGGTGAGATTGCATCTATTGCATTTCAGAAACTTCTCGAAGAGGTGTCAAAGGATCTTCCATCCTCTAACAACAGATGAACCTACATGACATTTAGTAACCCTTTAATTGATAGATATGGCGAACAATGAAAGCAGAGGTATCGAGATAATGCAATTCTGTGATAAGTGTGGCTCAATGCTTGGTAGATCAAAAGATGAAGATGGTAATATCATCCTGAAATGCAGAAGTTGCGGCTTTGTAGCAAAAGCCAATACTGAGCAAAAGTATACTCAAGAAATTAAGAGAACACCTAAAGACAAAATTATTGTTGTTGATGATGACTCGATGCCAATGCCAAAGACTGCTGCTTCATGCCCCAAATGTGGAAATAATGAGGCCTACTACTGGACTGTTCAGACAAGAAGAGGAGATGAGGGAGCAACTGAGTTTTATCGCTGTACTGAATGTAAGCATACTTGGAGAAACTACGGCGGCTGATACGAACTAGCTCGGAATTCCTGTTCAGTGGACTTATTATCGATTATATGAGTAAAGAATCCTGAGTGTGTAGTAGGTTTGACTGAAGAAGAAAGACAGTTCCAGCGTCGCAGGACAGCTAGACTTAGGACTGTGAACAGTCTTACTGCAGACACACAAAATCCCGTCAGAATACTATGTATTGTGGTGGAAGCTCAACAAGGAGCTGCCCTCGTACAGGATATTATTGACAAACCTGGAGAACAAGGATCAATCCAAGTGAATGTCGACGGGACACTCTCAGTCGCCGAGAAGTACATTCTAATTGGGGATATCACTGGGGGAAAAGAACTTAGGCTCAATGTTTCACATGCATACAATGTCAACTCGCTTGATGTGAAGCTTTACAAGGAAGCTTTGAGTCTAGAAGAAAGAGTAATCAAGCATTTGCAGGATGAATAGTAAGTAATTCGGAGGACGTACAATGTTTCATGCAACCTTGGATAGCACAAAGATATGGAAACAGATAGTGGATTCTCTAGCCACGCTTCTGACGGATGCACATCTGGTTGTATCTGAGAAAGGTATTGAGTTACATCAACTTGATTCATCAAAAGCGGCAATGGTAAACTTGGATTTACCCAAGAGCGTGTTTCAAGAGTATGTCTGTGAAGGAGAACATGATCTCTGTCTTGGTATTGATGAGTTGGTAAAGGTATCTAAAAGAATGGCTGGCGATGACAGACTTGAGTTTGATTTGAAGGACAATCGATTTGAGATTAAGATGCTAGGTCAGGCAGAGAGAAGATTCAATTTAGTTTTATTTGATGTGCCTGAGGCTAGGAGTAAAAGTCCCAGTCTTAAACACGATACTAAGGCTGAGATGTTCACTGATTCATTTAAGCAGGCTGTGAAGGACATCGGTGTTGTTTCTAACCATATCAAGATTGCCGCAACTTCAGATACTATTGTCTTCAGAGGAGATGGAGATTCAGGTGAAGTAGAAGTGTCTCTCAAGAAGGGAGATGATGAGTCTGCATTATTTGACCTAGAAGTTGGTGGTGATTCACAAGCGAGATACTCTCTCAGTTATCTTTCAGAAATTGTGAAGGCAATGTCAGGGGATAGTGTAAAACTTCATTTCAGTTCAGATAAGCCAATAGTTATTGAGTTTGGGATTGCTGAGAAAGGTCGCATTAGCTTTGTACTAGCTCCTATTGTCGAACAGAGATGGGAGAAGTAACATAGAGAAAATTGAGGGCAAGATATGGCCCCAGACAAACGAGCACGGACTAAAAGGCTGTTACAGCTAATGTTTCAGGAGTATTACCGTACAAATCAGGATTCAGTAGATATTCCTGATAGAGTACATAAGAGAGAGTTTGCTCTTGAAAGCTGGGACTATTATTGGGTTTGTAAGAAACAGAAAATTGAGTTAGAAGATGGAACAGAAGTTGAGAGGGGCTGTGGGAATAGTGGAAGGTCTTTCTCAGAGATTAGAGTTTGTCCGCATTGTGGTCAAGAACGACCTCAGATAACAAGGTGGTCACGGCATCATGGATACCGAACTCGCGAAATGCTTCTTACAGAACTAGCGCGTTCTGTTCCTCATAGTGTGTACCACTCCGCTGCATTCTATCAGGTTCCGGTTACTCGATCAATGGTTGAGAAAGAATGGGAAGGAGCGGAGCTTGTGTTTGATATTGATGCAGATCATTTAGATGCTCCTTGTGCTGAAAAGCATGATGTATGGCAATGTACCAATCTAGAATGTGGTGAAACAGGAAGAGGAAAATCCCCAGATGAATGCCCTGAGTGTGGTGAAAAATCTTTTCGAAATTTGAAATGGATATGTGATGATTGCTTAGGCATTGCTAAAGAAAACACCTTGAAATTATATGACAAATTCCTTGTGAAACACTTTGGCATAGATCCTGATAATATACAACTAAACTACAGCGGACATAGAGGTTATCATGTCAGAGTAAAAGATCCAAGCGTATTCAATCTGGATACAAATGGTAGAATGGAGATTGCTCATTATCTAACTGGAATGGGACTGAATAGTACAATTGAGTCAAAGGGTCGCTTGAGAATAACACCAACTGGAGAATTGAAGCACTGGCAACTTCCAGCGATTGCAAGAAAAATAGCGGACGCGATGATTGAATTCATTGAGAACATTGATTCTTATCAAGGAAATGACAAATGGATTAAACATCTTGCAGCACAAAAAAATGCAGCAATAGAAGGATTGGAGAAGGATCCACCTATGTTGAGTGCGAAAGTTCACCATGTAGGTGCTAAATCATGGCAAGAAATTGCTGATAGAGCAGCTGCATTCTATAGTGTTGAAATAGACCAACCTGTAACCTATGATATTCACAGGGTGATTCGTCTAATTGGTAGTCTAAATGGGAAGACTGGTTTTACTGTTACTGAAATTGCTAGAGATGAACTACCTGGTTTTGACCCACTAGGAGATGCGCTAGCTTTTACAGATGGTGATTTGGAAGTTACAATTCCACAGAGAGAGATTAAAGTCCCAGCATTTAGAATTGGCGATTCGAAATATGGACCATACAATGGAACTGTTGAAGAATTGCCCAAAGCCGCGGCTGTGTTTCTGTTATGTAAGGGGATGGCAACAATTGAGTGAGATTATGTATGATGATATTAGAAAGACCTGGGAAAAAGAGAAGGAAAAGGATTCACTACAAGACCTTGAAGATCATCAACTTGGCATGATGGTGAATTATCTCTCCACAGTCAGACGACTCTTGGCTGAAACACCTTCTGAGAATCATCTTCAAGTAGATCTTCTGACACAAGAAGGTCTCAATATTGAATTTATGATGCGCGACTTACTCATGATTAGAAGGACCAAGATAATGAATGCAGTTTTTAGAGATGAAAAGCCAATGGGTGTAATGACCATTCAAGAGGAAGGATTTTACGACCGACTGTCAAGAGGCATGACTGATCATTCAAAGTATGTTGAAGATGTATTGTTAGGACAACCAGCACCGACACTGAAGCGCTCTACAAAAAAGGAAAAAACAACGAGTCAGCCAGAGGACAAGATAGCGGACTCGGTTGATTCAGTAGATGATTTAGAATATGTGGTTGTACGATTTCTACGACCCGTAGAAGAACCCTTTATGGGACTTGATGAGATTGTTTATGGACCATTCCAGGTAGAAGATACCGCAACTATACCTACAGAGAATGCAAAGGCATGGCTGGTTGATGGTACTGTGGTGCGAGTTGTGATTTCAAATGTAGAGGTTGATGAATAGAGTGGATGATGTCGTAAGGTTTCAATTCGATGGTGTGATAAAATCAATTGATGAAAATATTGGCACCACTGAAGAGTCATTTGGAAAATTACTTGTAGCTCTTACAGGAGTCTTTAGACTTTTAGATGGAAACCAGTCAACTTTGGCCGCATTGCAAGGAAATCCTGCAGACTTGCAAGCGTATATTCTCAAACTCTTAGGCCAGATTAGAGAAATGGTATCTGAAGGATATAATGGACTGAAGAACGATATCCAATCTATTATCACAAATTTGGAAACAAAATGAAAGAGAAAGGCCTAAGAGGAGGACTATCAAGGTTTCCCAATATGGAAAATGGTCGAGAGTGGATACTCAAAATCACGTTTGTCATCTGTGTCTTGTTAGGTTTGATAGGAGCATTTCTATATCCACTCAATGAACAGGGTATTCTAGTTGTTGTATTCTATGAGGGACTGATGATTTTAGTTACATTTGGGATTCTACGACTGATTCAGAAAAGAGGACTCGAAGATTGGTAGTTCAATGGGCTTTCTGGAAACGTTTAATATGGGTCTAAGGCTTGCACAGCTATCTAACCCGTTTCACCTGTAAGGTGTTGGTGGTTGATAGGTCATGACCGAAGCAGATGAGAATGATGGACCTCCAGTTGTCTTGGTGGAGCCCATAGACATGTCCAAACTGAATCCTGAGTTCAGGAATGAAATCAAGAGCATGCCTTATGGCGAAGAATTGAATGCTTGTTTTGCCTGTTCAACATGCACAGCAGCCTGTCCAATTGCAAATATTTGGACGTATAAACCGCATCAACTGATACGAATGATCATATTAGGGATGCGCGAGAAAGTTTTGTCCTCTGATGAAATCTGGCTCTGTTTAACATGTTTCCAGTGTCAAGAACGGTGCCCTCAAAAAGTACGGGTGACTGACATCTTCTTTGACTGTAAAAATTTGGCAGCCGAGGAAGGTAAGATACCTGAAAATATTGTTGGTCTTGCAAAGACTCTCATAGAAAAGGGGCAACTCTATGAAGTAACTGCAGATTGGGAGAGAGAGGACATGAATCTTGAACCTGCTGTTCCAGGTCTTTCAACAGATGAGTTCAAGGAAATTATCAAGGCTACTCGAACTGGTAAGATTGTAGGAGGAGAGGAATAAGATGCCATCGTACAATCTCTACATGGGTTGTAGTGTACCTGCTAATTATCCAAATTATGAAGCAGCAATGCACAAAGTTGCTAATGAATTAGGTATGGATCTTGAGTATATGGATGGCGTTGGTTGTTGTGGAAGTCCCAATCTCCGTTCAATAGACTTCATGGGCTGGCTGACGGTAAATGCAAGAACGATTGCTATTGCAGAGAAAAATGGTCATGACATAGTAACACCCTGCAATGGTTGTTTTGCATCATTGAAAGATGTTTATCATCACCTAAAGCATGATAACGCCCACAGAAAAGAGGTCAATACTATACTAAAGAAAGAAGGATTGGAGTTCAAGGGTATTTCCAAACCACGACACTTTATTGAAGCACTCTATTCGGATATTGGTATTGAGGAGATTCGGAAGAAGATTATCAAGCCTCTAGATGGTGTTGGGATAGCTATTCATTATGGTTGTCATCTTCTTAGACCTAAGGATGTCACTGAATTTGAACCTGAGATATTTCAAGAACTGGTGAAGGTGACCGGAGCTTCAGTCATCGATTATCCGTTGTGGAAACAATGCTGTGGTGCTACCGTGTTACCAGTCAATGAAGATTTAGCAATCAGACTTGCACGGGACAAACTAAAGTCCATGACAGAAGCTGGTGCTGTATTTGCAACAGTCTGCTGTCCAGCATGTGGAAATCAGTTAGACCTACAACAATTGGGACTCAAGGACTCTTATGGCGAGGAATACAATCTTCCAGTCCTTTTGTACCCACAAATCCTTGGTCTGGCGATGGGACTCGACGAGGATGATGTAGGCCTCTCGATGAATAGAGTGGCTGCAGATCCAATTATTGATCACTTGACTGAATGAGGTGAATAGTGTGTCAGTCCTAATTATCGGTGCAGGAGTCGCAGGACTCACTGCAGCAGTAGAACTGGCTGACTCAGGAGTTAAGACCATAGTTGTTGAAAGGCTTCCAACTGTAGGGGGTAATGCACTTGATTTGTACAAAGCATTTCCAACTGATGATTGCTTTTATTGTTTCGAAGGAAATCGTTGGCGTCCGGGGATAAGGAAGTGTTTCTACAGAAGTGCACTCATTGATCAGCCAAATATAGACCTCAAGACTAATTCATATGTTGAAGATATTACTGGAGAACCTGGGAACTTTGAAGCTACAATAAACGTAGGTCCTGAGTATATTGAAGCAAAGAAATGCATTATGTGCGGACTTTGTATAGAGCACTCAGATGCATTCTCCCTAATTTCTCCTCAATGTCAACCACAGGCTGTTACTTACAATCCAGAAAAGGCAGATGAAGGTATTAAGAAGGCAGCAGAAGAGTGCCCCACTAAGGCAATCAATCTAGAAGCGCAACCTAAGCAAGAAACTGTAAAGGTTTCTGATATCGTCATCGCTACTGGATATCACGAGATGAAACCAGTCAATATGGATGAATATAGCTATGGGAAACATCCAAACATTGTAACACAACTTGAACTAGCACAAATCATTGACCCAATCGGAGCCAACGAAGGAAAACTCCTACGTCCGTCAGATGGAAAACCTGCAAATCGAGTAATGATGGTTCAGTGTGTGGGTAGTAGAGATGAAAACTATTACCCATTTTGTTCCAAGATTTGTTGTGTGTTCGCTTTGAAACATGCAAATATCCTGATAGAAGAACGTAGTGCAAACAGTGTTAGTGTCGTCTATATGGACATTAGAACTTATGATAGTCACGAACATTACTATCGAGATGCTAGAAAGAATGGTGTTGAATTTATTCGAGGTAGAGTTACTCGAGTTGAAACAAAGAATGATAATGAGCTAGATGTCATTGTCTATGACTCGTTATTAGACAAATATCTCAAGTTTTCAGTTGATCTATTTGTACTTTCATCTGCACTGGAACCTCCTGAAGGTGCAGATTTCGTAATCAAGTCACTTGGGCTTAATGTGGCAAGCGGCTATATTGCACCAGCAGATGTCGTTTCAGAAAACGAAGTTGTTGCTGGAAACCATATCTATGCATGTGGCACTGCTCTAGGACCTGCAGAAGTACCTGAAAGCGTTACACAGGCTAGGGCTGTGGTTTCGAAAATTCTTCAGAACAGGAAGTGATCTAATGACTGAAAACAAACAATCACATCTTGTTCTTTGCACATGCGGTAAACAGCTCAATCTGGATTTCGAAATGCTATCCTCGCAACTTGGAAAGAATTCGTTAGTCAAATCTGTTATAGTCCATGATACTTGCTGTCAGGAAGAGGGTTTAGAGAAAATTGGAGAAATTCTCGGAAAGGATAATGGTCCTCTAGTAATTGGGGCATGTACAAACCAAAAACTTCAGCCTCGAATTGATCAGTTCTTAAAAAAGAAAGGAATTGACCCCTCGAGAATTCGATATGTCAATATTCGTGAACAGTCGGCTTGGGTACATCCTGACAAAGGAGAAGCTACAACTAAAGCATTAGGAATGCTTCGAGGAGGAATTGCTTCTGCAAGTATCTCGTCAGTATTACCGACGGAGAATAAAGAGATAGCAAATCATGTCACTATAATCGGTGGCGGAATTGCTGGAATTGAAACAGCTCTAAGTCTAGAAAATCTTGGATACATTGTTACACTCATTGAGATGAGCGATAAATTAGGAGGCCATGTCCTTAATCTTCCAGTTGTGGCTCCAACCGGAAAACCAGGTATGGAGATAATAAGAGGCAGACTTGAATTGTTGGAGAAAAGCTCCAATATCGAAATTATGACACAGACCCGAGTCAAATATTTCGAAGGAGAGATGGGGAATTTCACCGTCAACTATGTCAATGATTTGGGTAAAGGGAATCTAAAGACTTCTGCTGTGGTTATGGCTACTGGGTTCAAAGAATTCAGGCCTACGATGATGGAGGAGTATAGATACGGAAGGAATCCAGATGTGCTCACGCAATATGAACTCTCCACTATGCTGACAGAAGGCGATTTCAAAAAACCTTCGAATGATGGCGAAGTGAAAGAAGTAGTAATGGTTCAATGTGTTGGAAGTCGTTCGGAAGATTACAAGAAGGATTGTAGCAAACTCTGTTGTACTTTTGCTATTGATAATGCAATTACTATTCTTGAAAAGAACCCTGATACCAATGTTCGCATAGTGTACATGGATATCCGTGTACCTTTCGAGAATGAGCTGATCTACAAAGAATCTAGGGAGAAAGGAGTGGATTACATAAGAGGTAGGATTAGTATGGTCTGGGAAAAGGATGGTCAGACATACATCAAAATCTATGATTCACTTCTGAATCAGTATTTTGAAGTTCCTGCCGATCTAGTAGTGCTTTCTTCTGCGATTCTACCTCCTGATGGTATGAGTGAACTCTCTGAAACACTAGGATATAGTTTAGATGATGCTGGGCATATTAAGGAACTCTACGGAAAACTCCGTCGTAATGAAACCCGTCGACGTGGAGTTGTTGCTGTAGGAGCAGTGACTAGACCTCAATTTGTATTTGAGGCTGTTACTGATGCTCAGGCTGCAGCACTTGTGCTTCATAATGAATTACAGGGAGGAAAAATACAGACTGTCGCGCGTGGTGCAGTATTGAATGTAGATGATTGTGTAGGATGTAGTCTTTGTGCACAGCAATGTCCACGTGGCGTTCCTCTTATGATTGAACAGGCAGAGGAAGATGATGATGAGGAACAGAAGATTCTCTTCAAGGCAGCTATTGACACACTGAACTGTCATGCTTGTGGAGTTTGTCAGAGTCTCTGTCCATCAGCTGCTACACAACTAAACTTTCTCTCAAACGAACAGCTCTGGGCTGAGATTGAAGCTGTACTAGAAGATGCAAGCGCAGATAATCCTACCACGCTCTGTTTCTATTGTGAAGAATGTTCAGTGTCTACCATAGATATAGTCGGAACTCGAAAGATGGAATATCCTGCAAGTACTCGATTGATTCCAGTTCCATGTGCTGGACGAGTGAGCATCATTGATCTTTTGAAAGCTTTAGAATGTGGTGCTTCCACGGTAATGATTGCAGCATGTGAGAGCAATCGTTGTCATATAGGTGGAACTGGTAATGAGATAGCTCAGGTACAAGTAGATGTTGCGAGGGATATTCTGAATGCAATTGGCTGGAAGAGTGATAGAATAGAGATGTTTCGAATGTTTAGTGCAGAGCCTGAACGTTTCACTAATGCAATCAATGAGATGGTAAAACGAGCCCATGCAATGGGACCAACGCCTGTACATGATGGCAGTGCAGGAAAATGGGAGGAAGCCTAATGAGTAGTGAAACTGCGGTAAAGGAAATCGCACCGAAACGGAAACGAATGATGGATATGATGTTGGTCCTAGGAGGACTAAAAGAAGAAGCCGTCATTCCACTCAGTAAGGTCAATGATGAAATCAATCAATTAAAACAGGAACTTCAACCTCTCACAAAGGATATTATTGATTTTCCAGATACGTACTTTCAGGAATTCTCCGAAACAGTCAAGAAAGCAGGTCTAGCCAATCTTGTTGCAGACAAAGGAGTTCTTAGTGAATCCATCGAGAATCTTGAATCAGCACTGAAACTGAGCGATTCCTCAGGAATATCAAGCCTTCTCAAGGTTTTGAAAAATAGATTTGATTCAATGGCAAAACAAGAAGATAAACCCCAAATTGAGGCGGTAGGAGATATTGATAGTATACTAGCCTCATTACCGGAATTCATCACTAAGATAAGGACTGTAATTGATAGTTTTGAGGAACAATCTAGGTCAGAGGAGGAAGCTGCTAGAAAAGAACTGGATTCGTTAACTGAATCATTCAGGTCATTAATAGCAGATATTGCTAGTAATCCTGATGATACCCTTGATGCACTCCAGAAACTGGGTACTAAGACGAGATATGGCCCGTTTCTTCGTGTCGCCTCTCAGCTCAAAAGAGGAAAACGTGAAGAACGAATTGATGCTGACCGTTTCAAGAATCTAGTTGGGACAAATCTACTAACGGAGCTCAAACGTGGATTCATAATGTTCGCGCTGAACAAGATGGGATCAAAGACTGCTGTGCAGCTCGGTGAAATCATAGGTATAGACTCTGAAGAGGTTCAAGGTGCTATAATCAGTATGATGACACGTTCAGAGGTTGAAATGGTAGGACTTGATGGTGATGCTCCTGTCTTCTCCAGAGTGTTGAGTAAGACTCCTGATGCAACACTTGTCGTTAAGCGAGTAATACAACAACTTCGTGGTATTGCCAAGACAATGGATGAACCATCAAGATCAAGAGTCGCGAGTAACATTGAGCAGCTTCAAATCGAATTTGAAAGACTCCAAAAACTTGGTGAATATGATGAAACCGCACTCTCGGAGTTTATAACAAATCTTCAAGAAATTTCAGAAAAAGCAACAGAGGCTGCAATTGGTTCACAGACCTCAGATGATTCAGAGGAACTGCGTCTTCTTGTATCTGCTGGATTGGAGGCATTTGCACGATTTAGACTTAAAATAACTCTGGAGAAAGGTCCCAACCTAGTATCCGGACTCAATGTATATGGAGAAAGTCTGGATCCAGAGAGATACAAACAGATTATGGATAACTATCTTGATAGTGAACTAGAACGTGGTACAATACTCATTCTGATTCGTGAACTAGGAGCGATGACCGCAAAAGACCTTGCAGAGAAATCAAAGATTCCGCAAGATAGAATTCTACAGCATCTCCTAAGGATGAAACGTGATGAATTACTAACTACTGTAGGAGAAAATCACGGTTACATTGTATATGATGTGCCACGAACCCTAAATGAAGCAGAAATAGCAGTTCAGACGGCATGTAATCTTGGAGCACAGCTTGCTCATGCTAAAAGTGAGCTTGGTGAGATTCTTGAGGACCTAAAACCTGAAACAATTGGTCGATTGACAGGTGCTCTTGAAGTGTTTTCAAAAGCACGTGATAAATTGGAAAAAACTGAAGTCGAAGGCGTAGTTGTTGCTGGAAATCTTCTGACGGATATCGAAGACAAAATCAAATCTGCTGTTTCAATGGGTTACAGAACAGGGGCTCGGCTTCCGAGTACACGTCCGAAGGTCACTATTGAGGATTTGATGGATGTTGATGTACCATCTGTGCTTGAGGAGTATCAAGAAATGATGGGATATGCTCCACTTCTTGGATTTGGTACCATCGAATGGGATCAGGCAAAGTGTCTTGGATGCAAGTCATGTGAGAATGTATGTCCTGAGAATGCAATAGAACTGAAATCTACCATTGATATTCCTGCATATTTTGAATTTAGTCAAGAACAAATTGAAAATCTCCCTGTGAACAAGGCCAAGTTCTATAATGCTGTTAGAACTCTCGCTACAGTAAAACCAACCTCAAAAATACAGCTCGATTGTGACAAGCCAGGATTTGGTCAGGTTGAAGTAGACCTGTGGTTGTGTGTTGGATGCAGAACCTGTGTCAGAAGATGTCCAGGTCCAGATCAAGGAGCACTTGAATTGGAACTTCGCTGGAACCTCCCAGAAGTTGTTCGTCATATTACAGCAAAGAGCTAACCTTACACTTACTACTGGAAAAATCAAGTACACGTCAAAAGGAACAAATACTGCGATACATTGTGTCAGGTATTGGTACTAGGATGTATTAGAAATGATTGATTTCTCTTTGACTGAAGAACAGGTAGAGTTGCAGAATCGCGCCAGAGCATTTGCACAAGAGTATATGCTTCCCTATGCATCGTACTATGATAAGACAGGTGAATTCCCAATGCCTATTGTGAAGAAAGCATGGGAAGCTGGCTTGATGAACTTAGGAATTCCCAAAGAATATGGTGGTCCAGGTCTTGGTCTAGTTGATGCTTGTATTGTTGTTGAAGAATTTGCCGCAGGTTGTGCGGGTATGACAACTAGCATCTTTGCAAATCAGCTTGGTCCTGAACCAATTATGATTGCAGGAACTCATGAGCAGAAGGAAAAATACCTTCGACCTCTAACCAAAAAACCTAGTCTTGTTTCGTTTGCATGTTCTGAACCAGGTATGGGAAGTGATGTTGCAGGGATTAAGACCACTGCACGAAAGGAAGGCGATTCCTATATTCTAAACGGTTCAAAATTTTGGATTACAAATGCACCTTATGCGGATGTATTCACAGTCTTTGCGAGTCTCGATCCAAGCAAAAGACACAAAGCTTTGTGTGCATTCATTGTGGATGCTGATACGCCAGGATTGAAGACAGGTAGACCTATTGAAAAGATGGGACATCGTGCTTCTGCTACTTCATCAGTCATGTTCAAAGATGCGGAAGTTCCTGTAGAAAACCTTCTTGGTGAGGAAGGAAAGGGTTTCAGAATTGCAATGGCAACCTTCGCTATGACTCGTCCTGCTATTGCTGCGTTCGCCACAGGTCTTGCCAGATCATCTATGGAGTTTGCTCGTGCTTACACAGAAAAGAGAGAGGCATTCAATCAAAAACTCAAAGAATTTCAAGTAATACAGTTTAAACTAGCCGAGATGTACATGAAGATAGAAGCATCGCGTCTTTTGTATCTCAAGGCTGCATATGCGGCTGATACTACACCTGATGCAACTATTCCTGCAAGTGTTGCAAAAGCATATGCAACTGATGCAGCAATGTGGTGTGCCAGTGAGGCACTTCAAATCCATGGAGGTTATGGATACATAGATCAGTATCCAATGGAAAAATTGTTCAGAGATGCCAAGCTCTATCAGATATACGAAGGTACTAGCGAAGTCCAGAGGCTAATTCTTGGAAGATATGTCCTTGATAGTTACAAGCCTGCTATGGAGAATCTACCGAAGTGGGCTGGACAAAAGGCTCCAGAGTTTTAATGGATTCGTTTAGTTTGTTTGTGATAACCTGGTTTTGTTATAATAGCACCAAACGAACTGTTGAACAAAGCCAGGCTTGCCCAAATTGCCTCTTCCATCCGTATTGTTTCTGTTCCTTGATCGTTTATTGTATTGACCCAGAAATCAATCGCTTCTTTCAGTAAATCCTTCTTATCTGCCATCAATTCGCGAATGCCGTATTGTGGGCCCCCAAAGATAGCAATCATATTCTTTGTACTCAGGAGTACAGATTCGATTTCCGATTCGATTTTTGAAAATACAGTACCCAATCTAGATAGGGCAATCCTGGTCTTCCCTGTGTCTTTCATGAGATAGCTTACAAGATTATCTGTTGTTTCAATTTCAAATCCAAAATATTCGTCAACTGAATCACGTGTGGTCGGTTTAAGTCGTATTTGATTATCACTCACTCGGATTCGAAATAGAGTTGGAACACGAGAGCTTATTTCCTCAGGATATTCAACTGTATCGTGTAATCCAAGATCTACCTTTCCGGTCTCGGCCTGGACACCCCATCTAACTTCTCCGTCAAAGACCTCATTGATTCCTTTACCAAGTGGATGACTATTGGTGCGAAGAGGAGGTAGTATTCCTGCATACTTGAGAGATGGTGCCATCGAAAAAACCGTCCTTCGGAGATATTGCGGTGTATCCATGTATCGTAAAAGTTTGTCAAGCAGATTCAAATCTCGGCGTTCCTTTTCTTCTGTTGTAGTTTCATATATGAGAACTTTCTCTACTTTAAAGGCTGCAAGTGCCCTGGCAATCTGGCCAATTTTGATAGTCTTCTGTCTCAGGTCGGAACAATCAGATAATGATGTGTCGGGTATTGCAATCTCTAGTGGCATTTGTATTCCTCAGAGGTCTAATGTAAACCAAATTCTTGTGATATTCTGTTCGCTTTCTATTCGAAGATCTGCGTAAGTCATTGCCTTGACCTCAGTACGGGTGTCATGCTTCTCATGATTGATGTCTTCACCCCATGCGGTTCCTTCGAGGTGATAACCTTCTGAATCTTTGTTCAGGGAATAGATTTCAAATTTGGAGTAGAACTTGTATTCAAGGTCTATTAAGGAAATGACTTGACCAATCCACTCGACCAATAGCTCGCTAAGATCGTGCCCACTGACAGAAATCTTGGTAGATTCAATAGGCTCAACAGTTGATGTGTCCATAATGACCTCAAAAGTAGCTAATGCAGCCTCAATAAATGCTAATTCCAATGTTGGAGCCCAGCATTCTACGGTAATATCTGCGGTGTGCTCATGATAGCTGAAGCCATGGTCGTTCATCTGGTTCACAAAGTGCCTCCACTACAAGAAGCTTAAAAGGCATTTCCAATGGTCTGCAGAGGCAAGTCAGTTATTGACTTGCCAATTGAGCCGAGGTAGCCAAGCCCGGATTACGGCGCCGGTCTTGAAATCTCGGGTGTTTTTCACCCAAAGACCAAGCTAACCGGTATCTTCGGATGCATGAGTTCAAATCTCATCCTCGGCGCCACTTCTCCTGTTATTATTCTGATGTAATACCTCATGTATCTAAATTCTCAATCACAGTAGCAACTCCTTGTCCACCACCAACACAGGCATTGGCAACTCCATATTTTCCATTTTTATCCTTGAGAATTCTCGCAAGAGTCCCAGTTAATCGAATCATTGTTGAGCCCAGAGGATGTCCAATTGCAGTCGACCCACCCATGACGTTTACTTTCTCTTCAGGAATTCCCAGCTTATCCATGCAATTGAGTGCTACGATGCAGAATGCCTCATTGATTTCCCAGTAATCAATGTCCTCAGCATTTAATCCTGCATACTTCAAAGCCTTGATAGTAGCAGGTACAGGTCCTCGACCCATGACTGTTGGGTCAACTCCTGCCCAACCCATGGATACAATTCGAGCCATTGGTTTTATATCGCGTTTTTCGGCTTCCCTAGCCTCCATTAGAACTGCAGCAGTTGCGCCTGCATTAAGAGGTGAAGCATTACCAGGAGTTATCACTCCCTCCTCTGTCCCTTCACGTTTGATGTAACCCTCTTTTCCACCATTCTTCTCAAGGTAGAAGGGTGTCGATACTCGTGGAAGAGTTGCGACTTTTTCAAGAGTTGAAGGGCGAGCGCTCAGGTCTAGGTCAATCAGCATAGGTTCATCAATGTTACCAGGTGCATGTCCCATCATGGGAATAATCTCACCTTTGAACCATCCATTCTCTTGATTCTTGACAGTCAGGTTATGACTTCTCACTCCAAATTTGTCCATGTCCTCCTTAGTAAAGGTTGGAACTTCTTCTTCGTAGAGTTTCTGAGCAGTCTGTAACATATTGAAGACAGTCTGGACATCCAAGCCGGGTCTATAGAACTCTGAGGCCTTATCACCCATCGAGAAATTAGGATCAACTCCTTGTCCCCTCACCCGAGTCATGTGCTCAAAGCCCGTCGATAATACAGTGGTGCTGAACCCGGTCATTATCTCCATTATACCAATATGCATTCCACTACCTGCAGAACCACACTGACGATCTACAAAGAGCGAAGGCACATCATATGGAAATCCTGATAGAATTGATGGTATTTTTCCTCCATATGTCCAATTCTCCAGAACGCCTGATGCCACACCAATGGTGATTTCATCAATATCCTTTTTCTCAATTCCCTTGTCAGCCAGTGACCCATCAAAGAATTTCATCAGTAATCTTGATAGTAGCTCATCCCCACGAATCTCACCGAAGGCATCAGTTTCTGGTTTTTGAGGCCGTGACCGTGAGAAAGGGGTACGTGCATAATCAACTAGCCATACCTCTTTCGTCTCTTTCATGCCCAAATCTGAGCGTGTTCCGAGTGTTAACTCTTCTTGTTTATTGAATCGTTTTCGAAGTATATTAGAACACATGTTCCAAGAAGTAAAGAGTGACAAAATCCTGAGTTCTTCAATAGAGAACTTGATGATTTCTTGATAGGGTTAGTTAAGTCCACAATCGATGAGTTTTAGGTACTTGGTTTTCGTGATAAATACGGTCCATTGTCTTGAAATCCTAGATTTCGATAGTATTCCTTTACACCAATCCCGCTATTGACTACTAGTTGTTTAACAGAGAATTCATGGTGACCTATACTATCTGCCTCAGCTAGGAGCTTTTCACCCAATCCAAGATGTTGCCACGCATTATCATCACGTTCGCCTAAGTCTACAACAGGACCATATATTCTCAATTCCCTAATGATAGCAGATGGTGTACCAAAAATCTCAGGTCGATACGCATCATCACTTGGAATTCGTAGTCTTAGAAATCCGAAAATTACATCGAGATTGAGGTTCTCAAATGATAGAAATACCTCGGTACCATCGCTTGCCTCGTATTCGCGACGTACAAGTTCTATATCTGACATGTCGATTTCCATATTCGACCGCATCTGGAAGTGTCCGATCTCTCTGAAACGTATCGTTGGATTCCTAAGTTTACGTCTGTTCATTTCTTGGTGTACTAGTTCTCTGAGGTTGCCTTTGTTGAGCCCAGCCTCAACTTGATGTAGTGGGATGTCTCTTTGCATCCGTTGAATCCGTACATATTCGGGCATTCTACTTACTGCAGTTGAAACTAGATCTACAATCTGATCGCTATTATAGGGAACATAATCGCCTTTAATCCACCAGTCATAGAGTTGTGTGTTTTTTACAACTATAGTGGGATAAATCTTCAACATATCTGGTTGAAATTGTGAATCATTGAATAGTGTTTCAAAGTCCTCAAGGTCGCTCTCAAGATTTGAGCCGGGTAGACCTGGCATCATATGGTAACAAATTTTCAATCCACTATCTCTCAGTATCTTAGTTGCATCTATGGTAGAATCTACACTATGGCCTCGCTGAACTCGTTCGAGTATGTCATCGGAAAGTGTTTGAACACCAAGTTCAACTCTCGTAGCACCCATCCTAAGCATATCATCAACAGTTTCCTTATTGACCCAATCAGGGCGAGTTTCAAATGTAAGCCCAACATTTCTGGATACTGTAGTTTCATTGACTTTCATTGCTGCGTTCAATGACGAACTTGTAGTACCATTCATTGCATCGAAACAACCCTTGACAAAATTCTCTCTATATGAAGGATCTTTAGAACACCAGTCGCCACCCATAACAATGAGTTCAACCTTGTTGATACTATGTCCGATTGTGTGAAGTTGATGTAACCGGCTTTCAACCTGTTTGTATGGATCAAACTCATTCTGAATACCCCTCATTGTGGCAGGTTCGTGGCCTGTATAACTCTGAGGAACTCCCAAGTCAGGTCCCCCTGGGCAATATACGCACTTTCCATGTGGACAAGCATGTGGTTGAGTCATTACTGCTACAACAGCAACTCCAGATACTGTTCGTACAGGTCGCTTTTGCAGTATAGGACGAAGAATTTCTGCCTCTTCTGGGATAGTTGCTTGAAGTATATCTGCATTTGATGGTGTTTTTGATCGCTTGTGTTTGGCACATATTTCATTCTTAATACGATTCACGACTTTCTTATCGACAGGGATATCACTGCCTAATATTGCCTCTATAATTTCTCTGTAGAGTGTATAGTCCCCATCGCTCTCTGACATGATATTCTGTTCTGCTTGTCTTTCAGATTAATACACTGTGGTATGTGAGTTCCTATTTTGAAAGGGTTGTAGAATCAACCAAATCGGATTCTAAATCAAGTAGACGATTAGTTTCACTCTGATTAATACCTTCAATTATGGTTTCAATACCTCTTCTCTTACAGACATCTTGCAATGTTGCAACTGCGGTAGAAGTCCAACCAGTGATATCAAGCTCTCCAGGAATTGCAAGCTCCCGGAGCATAATAGTAAATGGATGTACATACTCAATAGTCAAACTCTGAGCAATAATATTGGTAATATATTTTCGACCTCCGTTTATTGATGATGCATAGACCATGAGTAATGTTTCAATCGCTTCTGGTGTGCCCAATGCTGCTATTACTTTGATTCCAAGATACCATTCATCCGAGTTTCCTGAATCTAGCATGTTTCTACAATAATCAAGTACACCCGGGTCTCTTCTGCGTGCGAGTTCCATGAGCCCGGGTATTCGTAAAATCAGGTGGACATCTTCATCATTTGCTAGTTCCCACAGCTGCGCTCGGCCTGTGTCAGTATGTAAAGGGGTGTGTTCTGGCCGGGAGGGAGGGTGACAGACCAGACGCAGCCGTGGAATGGGGGTCATGGTTTGATGTTTCGTTGTTGTCTAATAAGGTCACCATAGAATAAATGGAATTTTTAGAATTACTTCCAAAAAACTGTGTTCGGAGGACAATCTTTAAATCCAATTGTCTGGTCGCAACACTTGATGGCGGCCATAGGTTCCAGGATTTACCTGATCTCGGCTGAACTCAGAAGTCAAGCCTGGAGTCGTTGGATCAAATGTGCGCTGCGCGAGCGCGTGACAAGGGTCCAAGCTGCCACTTTCTTCTTATTCAATCAATTCTAAACATTCCTCCGAGACTGTAAAATAGCTCTCTGCCCGAATTTTACATATGAAACCACAGCCAGAAGAATGGAAAATAGCAGGTATAGATGAGGCGGGGCGAGGACCAATGTTTGGTCCAATGGTTGTGGCAGGAGTCTTGGTCGATTTAGACTCATTAGAGTTTCTCAAGAAATCGGGCGTAAAGGACTCAAAGGTTTTGAGTGCTAAACGACGTGAAGAGTATGCAAAGACAATACAAAAAGTCGCATCAAAGATAGTAGTTGAGAAATTCTCTGCGATACAGATTGATACATCAAGACGTAGAGGGACAAATCTGAATGAAACAGAAGTCAAAATCTTTGCATCAATTGCTAAGAAGCTAAATCCAACCGAGCTATATTTGGATGCTGCAGATGTCAACGCCAAACGATTTGGTGAAAATGTAAGAAGGAGTTCAGGCCTTTTACCCAAGAAATGTAAGATAGTTTCTGAACACAAAGCAGATTCGAAATATGTAGTTGTTTCAGCTGCGTCAATAATAGCTAAGACTGAGCGTGATACAGTAATCAATAAATTACACGAAAAATATGGCGATTTTGGCTCAGGATATCCAACAGACCCAAAATCTATTGCTTTTTTGAAAAAAATGATTGAAAATCGCGAAGAACTTCCGTTTTTTGTCAGAAGATCATGGGAATCTGTATCAAAAGCTATCCAAGAAGGAAAATCTGTTCAAAAACGATTGGACCACTAGTTTCCAGATCTCTCAGAAATTATTTTCTTTAATTCACGAGGTTTGTCGATTTCGTCCAACTCGAGTTGTCGAATAACAGGTATCTCTGCTACTGTTTCCTCTGCACGGCCCTCTTCTATAATTAATACTGCATCAGACTCAGTGACTTGTGAAACACTCTTGATTATCTCAACTCGTTTCTTGAGACCCCAGTTCTTAATTGATCCAACTCCGGACATTAGTGGAGGACCATCTTCCTTAGCTGCAACATGAAATGGAGCCCTGTCACTCCAGAGAACCTTCATGCCCAACCTCTCGAAAAATTGATTCACACGTACTTCGATGTCTGGAATATTTTCTGGATTGCGTTGAACGGGTGGGGGTTGATCCCTAGGTTTAGCTCCAATCACATCGATGGGAATAATGAGATCTGTTTCAAGGACCTTTTCCAGCTCTAATGCAACATCTTTGCTGACATCCATCTCGTCTTTCTCATATGCCAAAATTGCTCTTGTGGATACCTCAACACAGCTTGCAAGCTCTTCCTTGGTCAAGTTTTGGGACAATCTCACTTCTCTAAGCTTCTCGCCATCAATCGCAACAAATCTACCTCCACGCTGGATAAACTCTCGAGGCATCTTCTGCTCTGCAATAATACTGGAAAGACTAGGTGGTGCAATAGTTGAAACTCCATATCGTTTGTAGACTACTCCAGGGTCTAAATCACCACGCCTAGTTTTTGTCCCTACAATAAGTGGTGTTGCATTGAAGAAATGAGCTACAAGCTGTAGTGCAATTGCATCATCTTCTGTTAGAGCATCGATATTTGACAACATCTTGACCAAGATGAGTTGTTCACCCTTTCTTGCAACTAGGTCAAAACAACTTGGTCTGACATCACATCTTGATGATAAATCAAACCCGGCCTCCTCTAGGGCAGTAGTGACATCTTGAATTAACTGTCCTCGGGCCTTGGTCATTGTAGATACCATGACTTTTCTGTATTGAATGCTTTTCAGGATATCTGATGGTGAAAATGCGTTTCACAGTGATTCATCTACATGTCCAATAGAAGTTGTGAAACCAAGAGTGGTAGTAGAAGGTAATTTTCTGCGTACAAATTGGACTTGTGGTCGTGCAAGACGATCGATTGGCAGCCAACTAACCAAATCTCCCCATTGTAAGTTATCCTGTGATAGTATCTTATGAATAAGAAATAGTTCTACCTTTGATCCTGCAACAGTGAAAATTCCAGTTCCTAGGTCCATGCGACGTAGAATGACAATAGGAAGCATGAAATCATTATGAAATTCGATAGGAACTTCTTTTGAAAGCTCCTCAATTTCATATTTCAGGAAGAGTGAGGACTCTCCTCCCCGGGTGTGGAAACTTGGAAACTCGTGTTGTATAAGCTCTGATAGAGCTACTCTTTTAGCTGGTAGATGATCGTTTGAAGTATCAATCTCATTTTCAATCATTTTCTCTATGAATCGACTCACATAGGTGCCTCCGCCAATCTTACTACAATGAAACGATGATCCTTCTCAAGAGGATCAAGATTCACATTATCGATAATCTCAGTTCCACCAGCTACAAGCTCTGAAATTTCCTTATTGTAAACTTCATCCGTTCCTGATGTGGAATCGATACTTCGAGCTTTAATAGCAATCATACCATATCCTCCCATCGAACAGAATGTTGATAGATTCTCTAAGAGAATTCTTGCTTGGTTTGGTTGTGCGACGTCCTGATAGACAATGTCTATGGTGCTTCCGATAAGAGGCGCATAACGAGCTGGATGACGAGCATCCTCGATTATCGGAACTATATTAGAACGAGTTTCAGCAAGTCGAATTAATTTACGAGCAACTTGTACTGAAAATTCTACAGCAAATACTACTCCATTTTCTCCAACTATATCGGAAACATGACTGACTGTTGTTCCAGAAGCTGCACCAAGATACAGTACTCGCGACCCAGGTTGAATGGGCATCTCCCGTAATCCCTTCTTAATAGCTGCTGCAAGTTTTGACCTCCGAGTCGCCCAAAGTCTATACTCCTCACCATCTTTCTTCACAATCTTCTCACCATAGACACTCTGATGTGGAACGAGTGTTTTAGTGGAGAGAGATTCTCTATCATTATCTTTTACACTGAAAATCCCTGGAAACCTGTGATTTTGGATATCAGTCATCGCCGACGACCTCCTTTGTGTCTTCTCTGCTGACCTTTGCCCTGTTTCCTTGGAGACCTCTTGGGTTTACTTGGTTTTGGTGTTGTGGGTTTAGGCGGTGGAGCCTCAGGGTTTTGTTTCTGAATTTCTACGAGTCGAGCTTCAAATTGATCTCGTAAACTGGTTACTACACCTCTATCAGAGTACGCATCGATTCGAGCTGCTAAAGATAATTTTCCAGCTAGCGCTCTTGCAATCTTTCCCCTTTGCCAATAGGGAGCGCTATGAATTTCCGGTACTTGGTAAATTATTCCATGTTTTGGTGGATCGGCACCAGTCTTCAGGCTTCGAAAGAGAGCTTTCTCTGCACCGAGAATCTGTAGTGTGCTTGATGGTTTCCGTGATAGTTCCTTAAGAGAACCAGCCAGACTAAGGAGCCTGGCTCCTACTAATGGGCCCACCAGTGAGGTGATATTAGGAGCAACTTCCTCCATCAATACTGAGATGTAATTTTCCAACACTCGACGCTTCTTAATCAGACTGAGAATTATATCTGTCAAGGTTTGAATTGCATTCATATCAGATTCCGAAATATCCGAACCAAGCATATCTCCAGTAGAAGACTGGATCTTTTCTATTGAAGCATCTGAAATTCCTGATTTCTTGAGATTTTCTTGAGTCATGTTGGACCGTAGTCCGCAGACATTGACCACACGGGCGTATTCCTCATGATCCTCAATTAGTTCGTTTAGAGATGGAAAATGGATAGAATACCACTCTCTCAAGCGCATTGCAATGATGTTGATAGATTTGTCAATCTCATCAACGCAATCAATGGCATGTTTAATGGAGGGGTCTTTCTCTTCTCCTGCTTCACTTATGGCATATTTTGCTAAAGCAATACCTACTTTTCGTCTGAAAGTTTGTAAATCCGATTCCGTTTCTATTATTCCATTATCAATTAATTGATTGTCATGTAAGCTGTGGAACCACTTTATTGCATTTGATGATGATTCTACTTTGACTTCAATATCTTTTACTTCAGATATTGCCTTTGCTAAATTCGAATCAGCAACTGTGATTGGTGCTTGAATTTCGATTGATTCCAGAATTTTTCTCAGATGTTCAGTAGGACATCCATCATTTAGTAGTCGCATATTTTCTACTGATTCATCTGTGTGTGGATAGATGATCTGCTCTGCTAACACATGGCTCTCTTTATTGAGAAGAAATATTCCAAATGTGGTAAATGTCAGATAGCTACCCATCATGCATCAACTCGATGGCACCAGAAATCTTAGAATTCGGATAAGTCTGTCGTCCTGGCGCTTTGCTTATTACTGACTGGTTAGTGGTGAAATACTTGGGTGTATAGTTGAAGATAGAAGGATACTGGCTTGCATCGGGTATTCTTGGAGTAACAGGGTCCGTCATGAGAAGAGTGAGTGAATCAGGAGCAGATGCAATCGTCACAAAATCGATTGGTCGCCTTCCTAGGCAAGGTCATCCCGGACCAATATTGACTACTTCTCACAATGGTTTGATTAATGCAGTTGGCCTCACAAACCCTGGTATCGATGCCTTTGAAGATGAATTAACTGTCCTCAAGCGGTCAAAAATACCTGTTATCCTCAGTATTTTTGGTTCTACAGTTGAAGAAATTACTGATGTTGCGGCTATCGGAAATTCATTTCAGCCTGATGCTATTGAACTCAATCTTTCATGTCCACATGCTGAAATTGCACAGATTGCCCATAGTCCAACATTGACCAAGGAATATGTTAGTTCGGTAAAGAATACTGTAGACTGTCCTGTATTTGCCAAACTTACACCTAACGCATCAGACTATGTTTCAGTTGGTAGAGCTGCTGAAAAAGCTGGTGCAGATGCAATTGTAGCCATTAATACACTACGAGCAATGAAGATTGATATCCAACAACAGCGGCCTGTGTTGGGTAATAAAGTAGGTGGATTGTCAGGACCTCCTATCTTTCCAGTTGCTGTTCGATGTGTATACGATTTACATAGGAATCTTAGCATACCCATAATTGGTGTAGGAGGAGTGAGGACTTGGGAAGATGCAATTGAAATGCATCTTGCAGGCGCTAGTGCAATTCAAATAGGAACTGCATTGCTTGATGGAATGAATGCGTTCCAAGAGATAAAATCTGGTGTTCGGGGGTATCTCAAGGACATGGGATATACTCATACTTCCGAGATTGTTGGACTTGCGGGGAGGGTACAATAATGGATACAGAGCAATGTATGGGTAATCCCGTATCTGTCCGAATTCTTAGATCTGAGAAAGAGAATGAGATAACAACAACAATCCAGTTTGAATTGCGTCATCTCAAAGATGACATTCATGCTGGAGAGTTTGTGATGATTTGGGTCCCTGGTTGGGATGAGGTTCCTATGAGTGTTTCATATTGGAAAAAACCAGTTGCTGCAATTACAATAAAATCCATTGGTGATACAACAGAGGCACTCACTAATTTGGAGAAGGGTGACTGGATAGGGATTAGAGGACCTTTTGGAACTCGATTTTCTCAAAATGGAGAAAATACATTGATTGTTGCTGGTGGAATTGGAATTGCCCCGCTCAGACCTCTGGTTGACTCGCTTTTGAGTCAGAAGAAAAAAGTGGTCCTCGTGATAGGAGCAAAAACAGAAAGTGAGTTGATACTCTATGACTTTGAGAGTTTCAAAGATTCGAATTTCACGTTGGAAATTGCTACTGATGATGGATCTAGAGGAAGAAAGGGAATTGTTACTTCCGTTGCATATGAATTAATTGAGAATAATTCATTTGATGCATTATATACATGCGGACCAGAGGTTATGATGGCTAAGCTTCATGAGATTGCGAGAAACCAAGAAATCCTGTTTGAAGCATCTCTGGAGAGATATATGAAATGTGGATGTGGCTTGTGTGGTACATGTGGTATAGATCCGAATGGAGAACTAGTATGTCTGGATGGACCAGTATTCTCTGGTAAACAATTAGAAAAGATGGGAGATTTTGGCCACTCCTTTCGAGATTCGACTGGCCGAAAGAAACAGTATTGAACTGCTAATCTAACGAGCTCTACTCTGTTGTCCTACTAACCTTCCGCGTACGTACCGCTTCTGAAAGTTTCTCTTGTTTCGTACACGGGGAATTGGAGTGTGTCGCTCACGACCTTTAACCTTTGGAGTTGATTCTCGGACTTTTCCAGCCTTTGTAAGTGAACCATGTGAGCCAGGCATTGTGGTTTCCTCGAATAGTGGTTCAAATTTATGTCGTTATAAGCGTATCCAATGGACAATGAAAATTGGAGAAATTCTTCTATTCTCTACTCTCTGCACGATATTTCTCAACCAAATCAACTAATTGATCCTCGCTTCTTTGACGTGCTTTCTCCTTGGTCTCAGCCATAAAGTCTTGAAACTGTTTATCAAATTTCTTCCTGCTAATAAATGCGAATTCGTCAATCCTTTGTAATTCTACAGAACTAGCTTCGATAACAGGAATCACAGCGTCAACTAATACCTCTTGGGATAAATGAGACAGGGGGGTATCCACTATCACAGCTCGAATTTCCTTCTCGATGAGCAAGTTAGCAGTCTGCGGTCCTCCTCCTGATGCATCTTCAAAAAGAACTATGTCACCTGGTCGTATGCCCACCTTTCGAGAATATTCTTCAATACTCTCTCTTGTGAAATGGGGAACTGTCTTGATTGCTAACATATCTCCTCTCATTTCAAGACGCTTTACTCCAACTAATTTCTCCAAACGCTTCTCAAGCTCTTGGACCTGTTTCCTTAATTTCAAATCTTCACGTCTAGCTGTTTCAATTTCTGAGGATTTCTTTCTGACCTCTCGATCTCGTTTTACGCGCCAGTAATTATGTCGATTGACTATCTCAAGGCTTTGAGTTAATTCGTCTTCTCTGAAAGATAGATATTCAATCATTCGTTGGGAATCTTCTAATTTTTCAGACAGAGTATCGTAATCATCTTGCAAATCTTCATATTTCTTTTTTAGCGCATCATATCGTTCTTGTGTTAAAGGCTCTTCTATAGCAGGTTGTTCAGGAACAGGTTCAATTTGCTCAGATTCTTCTCGAGTAATTTGCGCAATTGCTTCAGCAATAGGCATTCCTTTGATAACTAAAGCTTTGACTTGGTTTCTATTTACTGGTATTTGTTCTTCACGTATCTTTTTGTCAATCTGTTCTAACTTTGGCAAAATGCTTCTAAATGCATATACTGCAGCAGTTAATGCATCGCGCTCATGTGCATTTCGAATACGTGTATCTTCAGAGTACTCGCGTGCTAACTCCTGTTTGTCAGCAACTGAAATCGGTCGGTCTGGTGTATATATATCAGAATTTATTGAGTGGGCTATCTTCTCGACAAAGTGTGGTGTTTGAGGGACATCAGAAGCAACCAATACTGGGATACCGTGTTCATATACTGTTCTGATTATATCAGCTCGAGTGAGTCCCTTTCGACTGATGAGTGAGTGTATTTTTCCATTTAAAGTGAGAAGACAAATTGCAGCAGTAGTACCTGGATCTATTCCAAGAATGAAATATTTAGGTGTGGTTTCTGTTGGAACGGGTTTTGGTTCTAGAGGAAGAAATTCGGTTCTTTTTCTCACTGGTGATATTAGAATGTTAAAATCGCCACCTCTTTTTCGTTCAATCAGATTTTGTATGACTGGAAGAGGAGCGTATGCTACAATCCTTGAACTGGCATAACCGAAATCTGATTGTCTGATGTCAATATCATAATCAATCTCAGCAGTTTTTAGCTCGCTTTCTATATGGCGCGTCATCTGCTGTATTTCAGAGTGAAGTTTGCGCCGGTACCGATTTGCACTTTGACCACCCTTCCCCATCTTTCTTCCACGAGTTACCTTAATCTCAGTCTGCTCACTAAAACATTCGACACTAAATCCTACACCTAGATTAACAAGCTGTGCAGCTATTTTAGCTGAATCAAGAGGGGTAGGTTTTCCTTTCACACTGATCTTATGTCGTCGTGCAAGTGTTTTCAGTGGTAACTGATGAGGGGGAACACCTGTGACCTGGACTATTCTTGTAGTCGGAGGAATTCTCTCAGCAAGACGAAATAACGATTTACTATCTGGAACAATTTCGAAGATGTTATCCGTACAGAGCCACTTGGGTTCAACTTCTTTAACCAGTCTTAGGAGGGCTCCCCTAGATATTTCAGAATACTCGTTTAGTGTAACTCCATCTTTTACAATAACGCATGCAAATTTTGGTGCGGATTTTGATTTGGGACTGTGCGATGGTAGTATATCAAAGCCAATGATGAATTCTTTCTCATCGCTCATGTTGCCGCACTCATTGATAGCTTTTTTGTGTCTCTATAAGGGTTGACATCAGGATATAGTATTCGTGATTGGTAGATAGCTATTACCAAACAACAACTATAATAAACCGTTCTTGAACGAAACGTTAACTTGATACGAGGTGTGACATTGTCAGAAACACTAGAAATCAGCAACGATGACGAGATTCTTCGAATTGGCCGTGCACTTTCATCCGGTACCCGTCTAAAAATTCTTGAACTTCTTCTAGAAGGAGAAAAGGATGTAACCCGAGTAGCCACTCACCTCGGAGGAACTGAGGCAAATGCAAGTGCTCAGATTAAGATTCTTTATGATGCAGGTCTACTGGAGTGTAGATACGAGCCAGGACAACACGGCTTGAAGAAGATTTCAAAGACAAAGGTCAAACGAATCGTTATAGATCTGTAGTTATTCTAAATCATTAGCTCACAGTATTGGCAAATATAGTGGGCTATGATTTACTAAGATGTGCTTGCCATCTCTTTATGCGACGCAGTATATTATCTCGTTCTTCAGTACGTATTCCACGTCTACCCCGTGCCCGAAGAAACTTGAGTACGATATCCATGTCTTTCTCTACTTTTTCGTTTGAATTGCTACTAGTAATTAATTCGTCCTTTGCAGCTTGAAGGTATTCGGCAATTACTTCCGCTGGAGAATTACCAGTTTTTAGCTCATGGGTTATTGGGTCTAGAAATCGAGATACTCTGACTTCGGAGGGAGTGGATACATCTGTAGACAATGGAGATTCGGTTACGTCTGGAGAATCAACAGTTGTGGAAGAAACATCTTCCTCTTCTATAGAACTGCTTGGGGTTTCATCTAATTCTTCAGAATCTATGACTTTGGAAAATAGTGGTACTGTTGTTGTGTGATCAGTGGGCATTGTACGTTGGTCGAGTCTAGCACGTAATTCTCTAAGTTGGTCGAAAAGTTCCACTAAACGTGCTTGCATATTATCAATAATTTGATGTATCTCATCGACTTCATTACTCGGGTCGGACATCAGTCTAATAGCCCCTATTCATCTTTCTCAGATTTTGACTTTATCAGATTATGGTTTATAGATACTATCTTTCTGATTTCTTCATCGCCTCAGACAGACTGCTAACTTTTCCACGAGGCTCGAATTTACGAGCTCTGATTTTTACAAAAGTTGGAACAGAAACTGTTTCTCCAACAAATAGTGCCTCGCCCACCTCTAGCGTGGTGATTGCATCCAAAGAAGAACGATCGATACCTTCACTTGACCGACCAATGTGGTCCAAGTCATACGGATTTGTACATCTCAGAATAGCTTGGTTGCTGCATTGACTTAGAACAGTTGTAGAGAGTTTTACTGGTCTTTGAGTTATAAGACATAGAAGTGCGAAGAACTTTCTTCCCTCTCGAGCAATTGTTTCGATTCTTGCTTTAGGAAGAGCTAACTCTTGTCTGCTCTCTGGGCAGAATTGATGCGATTCCTCTAATACCAGTAAGAAAGGAGGGATTCTGTTCTGTCTTCTAAGGTGAAGAAGCTCACCGGCAAGATGTGATACGATGATTTGTTTCTTCTTGAGACTGACAAAATCACTCAAATCGATAAGCGTAATTTTTCCAGGACGTACGATATTCTTTACTTCTGGGACTCCTTCCTTTCCAAAAAGTCCTGTATCTTCGAGATTGATAAGCCACCCAACCAGTGCTTCCCGAGTATTCTTACTGATAGTGTCATCATCCTTTACAATATTGATCAAGTCTTGTAATGTATAACCTTCTTTGAATTGATCACGGATGTCTGATATCTTCCTTCTTAAATCACGGATTTGCACACCTGACATTCCAGCAACGTATGCACCAATTGATTCTGCAGATAGGTTTTGAACAGGGATTTGAATATGTGAAGCCCGAATATGTTCGACTTCAAATGAACCTGGAGGAAGTCCAAAGTCATTCGGTTTGAGATCTTTCAGGTAAGAATATTCTCCATGAACATCAACAACCACAACACTGAGCCTTCCCTCTTCCTCAGTTCGTGCCATAATTTCTTCCAACATAACTGATACAAAATAGCTCTTTCCTGCTCCTGACATGGCTAGAATTGCTAGATGCTTCGAAAGTAATCTATCAATTGATGCACAAAACTCCAGATCATGGTTGGCAACCATTCCTAATCTAAGACCTTCCTCTGTGTCTAAATGAAGAAACTTTGCCAGCATATCAGTGTCAGCTCTTCTTACAACCGCTCCTGGTGATACTGTAGTATAAGGACGTACAGTTCGGTCATTTATCCAGAATCCTACTACTCTTGTTTCTGCAACAGTATATTGCCAACGATCTGTAGGAAAGATAGCTCTTAGAGGTTCACCTCTGGACTGATACTCTCTCACTGCCTCTGCATGCTGAAAATAACGATTTGTACGTACAATATCCTGAACACGTGCTATAATCTTCCCAAATTCAGTTTCTACTGTGACAAACTCACCTCTTCTAACTGTAGTTTCATTGAGACCACCTTCTAGGACAAATGTAAATTCCATGACATTAGGTCCATCATTTGTGCATACAACTGTTCCAAGTCGGTGTCTAGGGTTTAGTTCAACCATTCCTTAACCTCCAAAAGGATTTCTTGCTCTTCGTTTTTCAAGTGTTGAATAGGTGAGACCTGAAAGAGCCATTAGGCGATCGATAACAAGACGAGCTTCATTGTTACTGATTCTTGCCCGAGCATCTGCCTCGACAATAGGAGATGGTAGTCCGTATTCGGGATGCTGACATGATAGAGGTAGAATTGCAGATAAAGCACGATTAAGCTGTTGAATACCTTCTGCACCATCAGACTTCACCATTACTTCAACACGTAATGGTAAGTCGTGCCTTGCAGTCTTCAGATAAGTCACCCAAATTGAAGATGCCCAAGTGGTCAAGTCATTGTGCGGAGAGTTTGAGTTTTGAGGAAGTTCGCCCGAGTAACGGAAAGCAAAGGTTCGTTCTCCCTCCTCCAGAAAAGTGTCCAATAGATCACAATCTCTTGAAATTTTGAGCAACCAACGATAGTCCACACCCTGCATCTTCTCAAAAGTTGATGGATTTCTAAGTATGTGAGGCAGAATATCGCCAAGTGTGTTGACTATTCTTGTAGACCTGCTGTCTTTCACTATCCCAACCAATGTAGCTCTTTTCTTTGCTACTTTGTTGTAGAGTTGCCTATATAGAGCCAGTACCTCTTGGAACTTCTCATGAGCAACTGTGCCAACTGGAGGTCGATCTCTAGGATGGTAAAATAAACTTCCATCTAATAGAATAATATCAGTATGAAATTCGTCCAGCGCTGAGATTGTAACTCGTAATTCCGCAGCCATCCTTTCTAAAGATGCAAGTTGGTCTAATTCAGGTCCTGACATTGACAGCATGATTAGCTTCACGGATGGTTCAGGAAAAGGGTCTGGATAGAATTCAACATTTGGGCCTTCATCAGATATAAACTGAAAGACTACAGCAATTGCTCGAGTGATTAGAAGATCCATAGATCTAAACCGTTTTCGTATTAGACCTCCATCAATTCCAGTAATCGATAAACCATCGAGACTCGTAGGTTTGATTTGAGTTATGAATTGTGACTCGACAGATTCTGTGATTAGAGCTGGAAAGTTGCCCAAATCCAATGTGTCCTTAATATCATGCATTACAGTGCCAAAATTCTTTCTTGTTTCCTCGATTTTCTCGATTTCTTCTACTAGAAGTGAGAGCATTCTATCGAGGTTCTTATCCACTATTTTCGCCTCTTGTTATTGTATTCCAGAGCGGCCCTTATTAACCCAAGATAAAGTGGATGCGCTTTTCCTGGTTGGGATTTGAATTCAGGATGAAATTGTACACCCAACCAAAAGGGATGATTAGTAAGTTCGATAGCATTAATAATTTCTCCAGTGGTGTCATGTGCAGACACAATCATTCCTTTTTCTTCCATTCGGCTCAGATACCGCTCTATCAAGTGGTAACGATGCCTAAATCGCTCTCTGGTGTTTGTAGTCTGATAGAGATTATGTAGATGTGTTCCTTCGCGAATTATTACCTCATGTCCGCCAAGTCGCATGGTTCCTCCTTTGCTTTCAGTTGATTTTTGTTCGTCCATAAGATCAATTACAGGATACAGACTGTTACTATCAACCTCGGTTGTATGGGATCCTTCCCAACCCATTACATGTCGAGCAAATGCCACTGTTCCAAGCTGAGCTCCATAGCAAATTCCTAAGAAAGGGATTTTAGAATCTAGTGTCACGATTGCTGCGTTTATCATACCATCCACACCTCGTTCTCCAAAACCAGGTGTTAGCAATACACCATCCACATCTGACAAGTCATCGTTAAGGCATTCAAGATCACATCTTTCTTCAGTTTCAATAAATTTGATTTTGATTTTTGCACCACACATTGCAGCTGCATGAGCCAAGGCTTCATTGATACTTTTGTATGAATCACTTAGTGTAGTGTATTTTCCAGGCATTGCAATTGTAACAGTCTTTGGTGGATTCTCAAACGATTCAGCGATTTTGCTCCAAGATGCTGTATCAGGATTTCGTTCATCTAATCCAAGGTGATTTACTATTATATTCCCAAGACCTTGCTCTTCAAAGGAAAGAGGTAGCTGATAGATACTCGGTATATCAGGATTAGAAATGACTCTCTCTTCTGGAAGATTACAAAAGAGGGCAATCTTCTTTTCAGCCTGTTCTGTTAGTCTGCTCTCAGCTCTGCATACCACTATATCAGGTTGAAGCCCTAATCCTTGTAGTGTCCTTACACTATGTTGAGTGGGTTTTGTCTTAAACTCTCCAACAGATGCCATATATGGTACTAATGTCACATGTACAAATGCAACCCGATTTCGTCCTATCTCTCTAGCGAGCTGACGTACTGCCTCTAAAAATGGCATTGCTTCAATATCTCCTGCGGTACCTCCAATCTCAACAAGTATCACATCAAGATTTGAATCGCGGGAGGCAACATCCCATATTCGTTGTTTTATGTAATCAGTCACATGGGGAATAATTTGAACCGTTCGTCCGAGGTAACTACCTTTTCGTTCACCCAAGATTACTGAGAGATAGATCTGACCAGATGTGATATTTTCAGAGGGGTGAGATTCGATTCCTGTAAACCTTTCATATGTTCCAAAGTCCAAGTCAATTTCGGATATATTGAATTCAAATTCCTCAACTGGTTTGAAAGTCCATGTCTGATCGGTAACAAAGACTTCTCCATGTTCGATTGGGTTCATAGTACCAGGGTCGATGTTCAGGTATGGATCAATTTTCATTATCTTAATCTTATAACCTCTAAATTGGAGAAGTTTAGCAATTGATGCAGTAGTTACTCCTTTGCCAATTCCAGAAAGTACTCCACCAGTCACAAATATGAACCGAACATTCTTTTTTGATTCCAATAATACTGCCTCTTGATACACTATTGACCCTTACATACAAGTCACATGGGCGACTTTTTCAGAATCGTATAAAGTAATCGTTCAGTATGCCTAACTTCAATGTAATGGCTGCATCAGTGCACTGGCGCGCATTGCGTCGTGAAACAGGATTTCAAATGCTTCGAGCACGTTTAGTCCGTTCATTGCTACACTCTTGAGCACAGGAATCGAAGAGGGTATCCTGAGATGGTTTCGCAACCTCTCTTCGTCTATTGCATCAGGAAGATCTTGTTTGTTCAGACATACAACAAGTGGAAATGGACGGTCTTCATCTGAAATTAAGGTCATAAGTTCATTCCAGCTTGCTAAGTTTTCATCTAATAATGCCTCTTGTGAGTCTGCGACAAAAACGATACCATCGGCACCTACCAATACAACTTCACGTGTCGAACGATAGAAATCTTGTCCTGTTGCAGACCAGATGTGAGTGTTAATTGTCCAGCTGTCACCAAGAGCAAATGGAATAGTACCAAAGTCACAAAACATCGTACGTCCTACGGTGTTTTCTATTGATGTCAAACGATCTGCACAGTCCAGACTCTTGAAAAGCCATCGTATGGATGTTGTTTTTCCACTCATTGCTGGTCCGAAAAAGACAATTTTCAATCCAACTGTCCGATTCCCATAATCTACTATCAATCACAGCCCTCCTATGTACCCCACATGCTATCAACAAAGGCTCCAAGCCCTGATAGTGTTCCTAGCTTGACACAGTCAGAGAAATCTTCATGCCACTCCGCTCGAATAAATCGGATTAGATCCATTAGGTTTCCTCCTTCCCATCCAATAGCTTCGTATAAGTTACGTTCAGTTAACACGGTAGAAGTCCCCAGCTCTCGTGCTAACCTGATCCTTGAGAGAAGTGTGACTGCTCTTCTGGCTGCATGGACAAAACTATTGATTTCTTCTACAAACATATCATGAGTTATTTTTTCAGATTCATCATCAAGTTTTAGAACGGCGTTCATTATTCCATCCGAAACTTTAGCACCGCGAAGTGACTTACTCAGCAACCTTCTGATACGTTCGAGGGATTGATTCTTACGCGTTAGAATCTTATCGACAATTCGCTTCTCAACTTCTAGGCTGCTTACCTCTTGATTCACTAAATCAAATTTCATTGAAGAAGGAGATGAAAGTCGAAGAACACCACATGCTTTCGAAGCTTGAGAGATATGAGTAATTACTTCTTCCAATGTTTCCTCACTGACGTATACACCCATTGTGTTTGTTCCAAGTGGTATCCCAATTATCCATCCAGTGAAGTGGTTGATTCGTTCTAGTGCTAGGCGAAGATTGGATGTGAGACAGCATACAGTAGTTCTGTTAACCTCATAGTTATGCTTCTCTTCTTCCCAAACAGAAAGAATCTCATCTTCTGAGGTGAAATCCCTCCAGAATACCATCTTATGGCGATGAGGACCTAAAAGTACTAAACTTTCAACCATATCATCTACTAATTCCATATCATTACCCGTTACTAAAATCGGGAGCCGATTCATGATTGAATTCAGTAAAAGAGGGAATTCATTGTCCAATATTTCAATTAATCGCATTATAGAATAACTCATGTTCGTTTCCTCGCTACTAGAAGGTCCCTTTTTGGGCGCTCGGATAGTATTAGTTCACGTAGATCTTGAGGTAATGCTGGACGAGTAACTGAAGCTGCACTTAGTACTCGCTGGGTTTCAGCGATATAGTGCTTGAGCAATAAGCGCATCAGGCCAAGTTTTTGGTTATCTTTCTTCACCCACAAACTAAAGACGCCATTCGGAACTGCATAAATAAAATGGCGAGTTTCATTTGTTTCACACAATACTGTTTGCAGAGAACTGTTCCTCAGTGTTCGTATGACTCTCTCGGAAGCATCGTGCATTGCAAATGACATTGCTGCGAGTCTATCATTCGTAAAGCCTTCTAATGATACTCTCACACCACCGCTGAGGGATAGAAAGACAGAATCGATATTTGGTATACTGTCATGGAGCTGGCGAAGTATTGATCTTAAGGCCAATGCCTGAGACCTGTCAAGAGAGATCATAGACCTCGATGTTGAATAGGTTGGCGCATTTCCATCTGCTACTGCGAAACCACTAAGCACTTGTTGTGTTTCTTCCACACTATACGACCTGAGAGGTGGAAGTCTTCCATCTACATGCTGTTTGAGAAGAAATGAGACCCGTGTCATGCTGTCTCTCATTTCTATGAATAGAGCTGCAAGGTTTACTCTTGGTGCGGTTGTAATTGTCAAGAAGTAATCAGGATTGTTGGGAAGAGAAGCAAGGAATACCTTTGAGGTATCAGATTCCATTAACAGATAGTTGAAATTCCCGTGTATCAGTCTGGCAACACCAAATATTGCACATGTTGATGATGCAACTGCAAATACTTCTTCCTTGCTAAACCATACACCTGCACTCGCTACAGGAAGACCATCTTTCTGTATCAGAACGACATTCTCGACTCCTGTAATCAGTTTGATGTTCTGCAAGGTTTCATTGAGATCTTCAGTCAAGGGCTCAGCTCCGGACCTAAAGTAGTCCATTGATGAATCCTGTTCTAGACTATATAATCTCCACAATAACCAGATGTGGCTATTACATATGAATTAGAGCTGCATCTGGGACCTCTTGAAAGATTTCTCTTGCAGCGCGTTCGACTTTCTTTCTATGACGGTCAAAGGTATAGACACGAATTACATCAAGATATATTTTCATCATTTCTGCAAACTTGGAAAACTCCGATAATTTTCTCTGTACTCTCTTACCCTCAATCATCTCAAAGATAGCAATCTCCATTGGGTCAAGTTGATGAGGATTGTAGGGAACAGATGGAAGTGTTGGTACATCTACAATCACATCAGCTGCTGGGACCTTGGCTGCTTCTGCAATTTCTTCTTGAATGCTTTCCCTTACTTTTCGTTTTGTTAACACTTTTGATACAAATCGATCCTCTGTGTGTAAGACCTTCTCAAAGGCTGATTTATAGAGCACTCTAGAATCAAGCATATTCATTATTCTTGATGCCTCTCGTGCATCATCAGATTCGGTCGGATTCAATCGTCTGATACGAGATACAAGTGACATATCATCTAGAGCAAGAAATTCATTTGGAGTAGCGAATGCGGTCAGATTAAGTGCTTTATCAGCAGCAGCTATTAACTTGATTAGCATTACTTCTACGCTCCTTACAGTTTTATGATAGTATACATTCAGAAACATCTCATATCTTGCCACTATGAAAGACTCCAGAGCGCCTCTTGCAGCCAAATCAAAATGAATCTCATAGTCTTTCGACACTTCCATGCTATTGATGAGACGGTGTATGTCTACAAGACCATAGTTTACTCCGCAATAGAATGAATCACGAATTAGATAGTCTAATTTATCTGCATCAACTTGTCCTGCTGCTATGCCACTGACAACACTATCCATCTTTTTGGTTCTGCGACCACGTACTAAGTCAGCAATCCGTTTCTTTGATACTCCTCCATCCTCTATTATGTCACCAAGTTCACTCTCTTTGATAATCCATTCCCCTACATCTTCATGATTCTTTCCTTGTCGTTCAATCAATGGCTCTTCGAAAACATGGCTAAAGGGACCATGACCAATATCATGAAGAAGACCTGCCACTCGAACCTCTTGTAAATCCTCATCACCCAATCCTATCTGTTCTAGTAGTCTTTTTCCAGCTAGACCAGCTAGATACATTGCACCTATACAATGACCAAAACGTGTATGTTCTGCAGCCGGATAGACGTAGTGGGCTCCTGAGAGTTGTTTAATTCTGCGTAGACGCTGGTATGGTTCAGAATTGATAATTTTGCTCTCTAATTCTGTGATACCGATGAATCCATGAACGGGATCGTTGATTTCCATATCGAAATTCATGATTGTGACCTCAGTAGGGGTCCTATTTGTGTGGCTCAAATCCTCTTAATACTCGAACAAGTTCCTCTGGAGTATTCAGTTCTGAAACACAAAGAGGGAGATGTATACTATCGGCAATCTTTACTGCAAGAGGATCTAGCTCTTTAACTCCCTGTAATATGACTGCTGCGGGTTTTACGGCAACCGAAGTCCCAATCTGACTCGCCTTTATAGCAACCATTGGAGAACGTCCTGTGGAAACATTTGTCAGGATTGCAGCTCTTTGAGTAGTACCTCCGTAGAGACGTAATAGTTGCTGAGGTGTTAATGTTACAATTGCCTTGACGCTATCTAATGCGGTATATCCGTATATATCACGGTCTAAGAGGCTCTTGTGAGTTAAGACCTTGCATTCCAATTTATCTACTAGTAGCCGTGCAGGTATAGGAACACCAAATTCTCTACTGTCTAGAATAGCATCGGATGCAATTTCAGGCGTTACTAGCTTTTCCAAAGCCATAGCAATTCGGCCACCACTAGCAGCATCCATTTCTATAAGACCCTCAACAAAACGCTTGATGGTTTCTACACGAGGAGACTTTCTCCTACCGCTTTCATAGTCACTAATTACAGAGGGGGAAACTTCGAGATGTTTTGCCAAGTTTTTCTGAGAGATTTGAAATCTTTCTCGCCAGCGTTTCATAACCGCACCTGGATCTTCTTCCGCTAGACAAATTTCTCCTGCCATTGCTTCAGCAAGTCTCAGTAGTGCCTCATTCTGCTCCATATTTAATGATATGATTCATGTTTAAGATAAGAGTTGTTGCAAGTTCTCACTAAAAAATCGTCACGCGACGAAAAACAATATACCTTGGACCTACCAAAGGACTCAAAGAGCTTTGTTAGGTAGACCGTTCATATGTTCATGATGTTTTTAGTTGGAACTGCTGGATCTGGCAAGTCATTACTTACTGCTGCTCTGGAAGATTGGTTAGTTTCATCTGAGATTAGTGTTGCAGTAGTGAATCTGGATCCTGGTGTGGAATCTCCACCATATACTTCGGATATCGATATCCGAAGCTATGTGGATTACGGAGAGATAATGCAACAATTCGGACTGGGACCAAATGGAGCACTAGTGGCATCCTTGGATATGGCAGTAAGTAGTGCTGATGAATTACGTGAGGAGATTGCTGATCTTGATAGAGACTACGTTCTTGTTGATTGTCCAGGACAGATTGAATTGTTCGCATACCGTAACTCTGGACCATTAATGGTTTCGAGCCTGGTGAGTGATGATCCTGCACTTTCATTGTATTTATTGGATTCCAATATTGCACGAGTGCCCTCAGGTTATTTATCCGCGATGCTGCTTGGAATGTCAATCAATATCAGATTTGGATTACCACAGTTGAATATACTAAGTAAGGCAGATATTCTATCTGAAAAAGAGCTTGCTGAGATAATTGAATGGTCAAATGAACCCTATAAATTAGAAGAAGCATTAAACGCTTCTTCAACTGGTCTGATTAGAGAGTTCTCATCATCAATTCTACGAATGCTTAATGAAATGGGTGGAGGCCCGGATGTAATTCCTGTTTCTGGAAAACAGGTAATTGGATTTGAAACTCTTTATGGCGAATTCCAACGAATATTTCTTGGTGGCGATAATCTATACGAGTGATGGACCTGTGGAATTATACTATGTCCTTCTAGCTGGAAAAAATATCAAACTTGCACAGATAGAAGTAGAGTCATTACTAAATCTCGTCAGTAAGAACTTTGAAATTAGATGGTATTCACGGCTGGGATTAATTGGCTGTTCTCTCAATCCCATTCCAATACTTCTTTACAGAGCTGCATTGGTTAGAGAAATTGGAAGTGTACTTGTTGAGGACCAACAATCCAGTTCGTTGGCAGACAAACTAACTCAGAATATAGTAGAGCCTGATGTTAATCAACAGAGTTTCTCAATTAGTGTCCATGATATAGACAAAGCACTTCCCCACGGTGAAAAACAGCGACTTGCAGAAAGTCTTGGAAAAATGATTCAAGACCTTACAGGTTCTTCAGTTTCCCTAAAAAAACCGGATATGCCCTTTTCGGTGGTGACTACGAAAGATGTGTCAGTACTAGGAAGGACTCACAAGTCATCACAACGAAAACTGCTAGAACAACGCAGGCCAAGTAATAAGCCTTTTTTCCATCCGAGTATGATGAATTCAATTTTGGCTCGTGTAATGTGTAACATCGCGGAAATTTGCTCAGGTGACATTATTCTGGACCCATTTTGTGGAGGGGGGAGTATCCTCTGTGAAGCTTCTTTAATTGGAGCAAGAATAGTTGGTATTGATTTGAACTGGAAATTTCTCAAAGGAGCTAAGGAGAACCTACTCTATCAAAACACTCTTGATTTTACACTAGTACAGGGTGACTCTAGGTATATTCCTATAGAACACCTTGATTGTATCATCACGGATCCACCATATGGAAGAACCAGTTCAACCCGGGGATCTGAAGCATCTGCCTTGGTGGAATCCTTATTGATGCATATTAAAGATTCTAAGGACAATCTAGTTCTTTGTTTATGTGCCAATCAGGATATGCAGCTGAAAAACGCTTTTTCACAATATGGATTGTCTGTTGAACATAGTGTGGCGATTCCAGTCCATAGTGGACTTACCCGAGAAATATTCAAGGTAAGAACCTAGACCTTTACGATTTGTCCATCCTTCGTGGGGGGAGTGAACCATGACAAGAATTCTTCTAATTGATTGGTTTCCTCCATTGCTAGGATAACTTCAATAGTTCCCAGAGGGGGTTTATCATCGTGATCTATCAATCGAATTTTTCTCTGCAACGCCGCCAGCTTATCTAGTCTTATTGATAAAGTAGTTCCTGTCCCGTGAGATTCAATTATTCGTCTAGTAGCATCTATAATTCTAGTTTCATGTATCATGTTTCGTAGGGTGGCTAATGTCGTTACATTGCTTGATTCATATTGTAGCCAAGATATGCTCTCTTCTTGAACTACTTTGAATTTGACATCAGGAAAGAGATAATTTAGTGCATCTGAAACTCGAGTTTGATCTTCTGTTGGATAGACAGGAGCTCTGACTATGACTCTCATTGTTAGATAAACTCCGCAACTATACTAGTAATTAGTGTACGAAAGTTTTCAAGGGTACCTTCGTTTACAAGCATAATATCACTCAAAGCAATGACTCCTCCTAGTCCAACTGATATTTCTCGTAAGTCTCTTTCTCTAAATGAAGCCCAGTCTGGTGGTGCATCCTCTCGCCCGCGTTCTTTTAATCGCTTATATCGAACGGATGGAGATGTATGAACACAGATTATTTTCACATCCTCTGCATAATCATCAAAGACCTCCAACTCAGCAATGCTTCTACAGCCTTCAATGACAACAAGTTCCGATTTTGCCTCTTTTAGGTCTGATAAGCAACGAATTGCAACAGCACCCATACCGTCCTTCTCGCGTAAATCAAGCATGACTTTCTTGGTATTTGCGGGGTTTGGCTCAAGACCGCGTTGCCTTGTTTCTTCCCTGATTACATCGCCCATAACAATGATTGGAATTCCTACCTTGTTGAAAGCCAACGCAAGCTCGCTCTTTCCTGCTCCTTGCATTCCTGTTACTAGCACAATTTTCATTCTCAGATCTCCGTTCTAGGGAAGAAGGTGTTTGTAGCACCATTCCATTGTCCTGTCCTTTATTATTGCCTCTTTAAGAATTCCCGTGGTAAAGTTGAACCATTATCCTAATGAACACGTATTATACTCTATAGTAGTGGTTGGTGCAGCTTGAATTGTCAGAAAAGGTTCGTGCATTTCTTAGTATAGACATTAATGATGATTCTCTATTGGCCAATATTCTTCAAATACAGGAACAGCTGGATAGAAAATCAGCCAAGATGAAACTTGTTGAACGAGAGAATATCCATTTCACATGGAGATTCTTTGGTGATACGACAATGAATCAGATTGATGAAGTTCACTCCGAATTATCTCAATTGAAAATTGAACCATTTATTGTGGACATAGGTGGTGTTGGTGCATTTCCTAGCAAGCGACGACCAAGAGTCATTTGGATAGGTGTGCAACAGGGAATAGAACTTATGCGAGAATTGAAGGTAAGGACAGATTTACTTCTGGCAAATGTTGGATATGCTATTGAGAGAAAGAAATTCATCCCGCATGCCACGATTGCACGGGTACGAGATGTATATGATCAGGATCGAATATTACGAAGTTTACAAGACCTCTCTGAGGTTTCTGTGGGTAAAATGAATGTCACAGGTGTTAGAATGACAAAGAGTACTCTGACTCCATCAGGTCCAATCTACGAAACCCTTTGGGAAGTTTCAAGGTGAACAGTTGAAGAATAAGAATGGTGGGCCGGCCGTGACTTGAACACGGGATCTCTTGCAAGTTGGGGTACCGACCAATGTTCGATACCACCCCAAGCAAGAATCATACCAAGCTAGACTACCGACCCATACAAAAGCTTGTACAACTGTACATGCATCGCTAGGCTGACTTGATTTGAAAATAAAGATTACCACGTCACTGTATACAATTCTATGTGGATAATTAGAACACGTGGTCCAAATATATCGGATTTATGAGGGGGTGAATCCATTGAGAAATTATCCGTCCAAGTTAGGTGCACATAAATGAACACCGAAGTTATCTTCCATGATTTATTCATGAAACATGAATTATCACCGGGTCATCCAGAAAGCCCTCAACGATTAGTAATTGCGCTTGATGAAATACAGCAAGCAGGACTTCTTGAGTCAGGAAAGGTTGAGTTAGTTACTCCAAAAATGGCGCATCTGAATGATATTTCACCATTGCATGAACCATCATACCTACAGGATATCAATAGGAAATCGCAAAAGGGAGGCGGGTTCTTTACTCTAGATACATCAGTAAATAGCTATACCTACGATGCAGCACTTCTTGCTGCAGGAGGCGGAATCATGGCTGTTGAGAGAGTGGTAGATAGAGAGGCTCAAAATGCCTTTGTTCTTTGTCGTCCTCCTGGACATCATGCAGAACGCGCGCGAGCATTTGGCTTTTGTTTTATCAATAATATCGCAGTTGCAGCACATTATCTCACTTCTAAGAAAGGTTTTCGGCGGATACTCATTGTTGATTATGATGCACACCATGGAAATGGGACTCAAAATGCATTCTATAATCGACAAGATATTCTCTATGTGGGACTTCATCAGGATGGCCGTACGCTCTTTCCTGGTTCAGGGTTTCCTGATGAAATTGGGACTGGAGATGGAAAAGGGTACAATGTGAACTTGTCCATGTATCCAGGAGCAGGAGATGTTTCTTACCGAATGGCCTTTGAAGAGATTATCGAACCTGTTGTGGACTCATATCAACCCGATATGGTCCTGACTTCAGTGGGTTTTGACGGATATTTTGAAGATCCATTGACTCATTTAGGATTGACCACTGCAGGATTTTCAATGATGAATAACAAGTTACTTGAAATCGCCAAGAAACATACAGATAATCGTATTGTCTTCTTCCTAGAGGGAGGATACAACTTGAAAGCCATGGGATGTGGAAGTCTTAATCTTGTACAGTCTTTGTCACACAATGAAATAACACAATACAGTGATGAATATCAGGAAAGTGAGACCTGTACTAACCGGAACGAGGAGCTTATTGCTTTCCTAAAGAACAAATTGAGTGGAATTCATTTCTGATTAGAAATCATCAAGCAATGTCTGGAAACTACTGGATTCGTTATCTGGTTGAGATACACCTTTCTCTTGGAGATTCTCTTCTACATCGGCTCCAATCTGTTTCTTGAGAGATTGTGCTATTACGGTTCCTATTGTAGGGATTCTACCAAGCTCTGATATGGGCACATTATAGAGATCCACTAGTGATTTGATTCCATGGCTATACATCATTCTTGCTCTGACTCGTCCAATCCCCCTTAGATTAGCAAGCTCCAATAGCTCACTCTTTATGCCATATTTTACTCTAGACCGGAGAGTCTGCAGAATGGGGACTGGGCTCATTTTTCCTACTACCCTTGCAATCTCTGTTGCAGAATAAAGAAGCCATTCTGCAGATTGTACATAGCGATGAATATCACCCATACCTACGTTGTATTCCTCAGTAAGCTTGTTCTCCGGTGTTTCCAATATCCAGTCTTGTAGTACATAAGCGGTTTTTACTTCTGATAAAAATCTTGAATATCCCTCTGGGTCTTCCCAACTATCAGGAATTTGAACCATGAGTCGATCACGATTCGATTCCATAAGTGCGATTATTTTCTCAGCTTCTGATTGCGTCACATAAGAAAGAGGTTGGTCTGGACTGTGTGTTATTAGATGAATGAGACCAAACTCACTTACGTCTTCTGCTTGAACAATTGCATCACGAAATAAAATTGCAGTATATGGATTGATGTAGAGTTTAGATGTCCGTTGTCCTAGAGATGTAGCAAAGAATTGTCCCGTTTCGTCAATTTCAATTAGACCACCTTGTTCAAGAAAATCAAGTGCGGATGTCGCATGATGATCGATTTCCCATCTCTCGGATTGATAAGAGTAGAATGTACTGTCAATAAGCAAATCTATCTCTTCACGATTTTTTGTCATCTCAGTAGCAATTGCTGATAGCAGATGAGATTGTATCGCATTTTGTGATGCGAGTTTTGATGAAATTGATTCGGGTTCTGAATATAGATAGTGTTCAAGCAAGAGCTCTTGTTCGTTCTCAGATTTTGCAATTAGAACAGCTTCACCATATTCGTCATACTTTGGACGACCAGCTCTTCCTGCCATTTGTTTGTATTCTAGAATAGGTATAGGATAGCTACCACGATTTTGCTCAAACCGTCTATAATCACGAATTATTACTCTTCTTGCTGGTAAATTGACTCCAGCTGCCAGAGTAGGAGTGGCTACAATTACCTTCAGAAGATTATTCCTGAATGCATTTTCAACAATTGTACGCTCAGAATTAACAAGTCCTGCATGATGAAAAGCAACACCCATTGCAATCAAACGCGCAAGTGTCTTGGTTGATTCTGGAACAGAAGGGCCTGTATCTATTTTGTTCACTAGTCCACCCAACTTTGTAAGTTCTTCTTTACTCAAGTACGGTCGTATATTCTTGGCAATTTTTTTGCATACTGCAATAGTTGATTTTCTTGAAGATACAAAAATCAGTACCTGTCCTTTTTCATCTAAAATATCACAAATCAAATCAGAGAGGTCATCCTTTCTTCTCCGAGAAATGCTTCTTGTTGAAAGATCTGCAAATTTGATAATACCATCCTCATAGACACCTTCTTTGAGCTCGACTGGTCGCCATGTACTTTTTACTAGCTGAGCATTCAGCCATCCCGCAATGTCGTCTGCATTTGAAATGGTTGCACTCAATGCAACAATCTGTACCTCAGGCATGATTTGTTGCATTTTTGCAAGTACCATTTCTAATGTAGGTCCTCTTGATGAATCATTGAGTAGATGAATCTCGTCTGCAACAATTATACCAACATCTTGAATCCAATCAGATTTGTGACGAATTATTGAGTCGGCACGTTCAGTTGTTAATACAATAATATCCGCATCCGCTAATTGGGTTCCTTTTGAATCATAGTCACCAATGGATATGGCTATTGATAGGCCAAGCTGCTCATATTTCCTAAACTCTGCATATTTCTCCTGTGCTAATGACCTCAAAGGAACAAGATAAAGCGCCTTTCCAAGACCATCAAGAATGGACTTGAGCATACAAATCTCAGCAATTAGCGTCTTTCCCGAACTAGTAGGTACTGCTAATACCAGATTCTCACCATTAAGAACCTCTGTTTCGAGAGCCTGTTCTTGTGTAGGAAAAAGTGTTGTTAAACCAGTTTCTTTTAGTAGAGTTATTACTTTCTTATTGATTGGTAAATCATCAATTTCCGTTTCATTTCCTCTCCGTAGAAATCTACCATCTCATTAGGAAACTAATCCCAGCTTACCGTGGGATGGAGTAAATAGCATACCTTGCTCAGTTAACTTTTCGATAGCTTCAACAACTCGTTCTCTGGGTACACCCATGTCTTCTATCACTCTTGTTATTAGATCCTCTACCTCAACGATAGCTATTCCACTAGATTTGAAATCTTCCATAACTTTGAGAATATTATCCGAAGCAGTACGTTGTGATGCACTCATAGATGATACCATTCGATCAATGTCATATGTTCCAGTACCGCTATCAAAGGCGACTTCCTGAAGTGATGCCTCTAGAAGCCTAATGGCAGCCTCTGCATCTTCTTTTGATACCTTTGATTGGAGAGCCATCCTGGCACGAGATTCGGCTAGTCGTACAAGAGCTTCTAATTGCCTAGCAGTTATTGGAACAGGAGCCTTTCCTCCTTCCGCTCCTTTTCTTAAGCCTACATAGAAATTTTCAATAACTTCAGCAGCCTCAGATGTTAGTTCGGGAATAACATGTTGTTGGGCATGGCCAATATACTTCTTTAGAAAGTTCGGAGAGAGTGGAGGTTTTTCTCCTTCTCTGGTAGGAATGCTTCCTGTTTGGTGCATGTCTAAAATGAATTGTGCGATTTGCCGGTCACTTTTTTCTTCGACTGTATCCACAAGAATCCATGTTAAGTCAAATCTGGAAAGAATTGTAAATGGTAATTTGATATTGTCTTGAATAGACCTTGAAGGCTCATATCTGCCTAATACTGGGTTAGCAGCTGCTAGTATAGATGTTCGCGCATTCAAGGTTGCGACTATACCTGCTTTTGCTATGCTTACTGTATGTTGTTCCATTGCTTCATGAATAGCTGTTCGATCATTGGGATCCATCTTATCAAATTCATCGATACATGCAACACCTTGATCTGCTAATACGAGAGCTCCTGCTTCGAGTGTCATTGCCCCAGTGTCAGTATCGTGTATTACTGCAGCTGTAAGTCCTGCGGCTGTTGTACCTTTTCCTGAAGTATACAAACCTCTTGAAGCAAGTTTGGATACAAATTTTAATATCTGACTCTTCCCCGTTCCTGGGTCTCCTACAATCAGGATATTAGACTTACCACGTAGTTTAGTACCATCTAACATATCTTTGGCTACTCCTCCAAAGAGAAGTAAAGCAATTGATTCTTTGATGTTGTAGTGACCTTGAATGGAAGGGGCTATCGAACGATATATTCTTTCATGAACATACGGATCTTCCTGAAGCGCAGCAATCTCTTCTCTATCGTCTTGCGTTAACTCTACTTGTTCATACTCTTTCTCTGCAATTTCCACTCCATTAGCTTGAATGTATATATTATATGTGGCTAGTCTTCCACCTCTTCTGGAAAAATCAGGTGTTGTCATGAGTATTCCTGTTATCTTAACAAGATCACCAGGCCGTGACATATCAACGATATCACCTTCAAGTATCACATCAATAGACCTTGGCATTGAACCAGGAGGAAGTTCGTCAGGCGATTCTTGAATTCTTACTTTCTGCCAGTCTCGAAATTTCGATTCCTCAGGAATCAAACTTACTGGTGTTTTCTTCCCACAAACAGGGCATTGGTCCGGTTCCATGTAATGTCCATCTTCTTGAGAGAGAACAATTTTCTCACCACACCTTCTGCATTTGAACGTTGCATGAACCAAGAGTGGCTTGACTTCACTTGCGCGCATCATAATTCCACTTATGTGAATTAACTCGCCGATATTGCGAGCCCTGATTGCTCTTAGAGGCACTAATGGTTTATAGTTAACAATCCTAGTCTTGATTAGGCTCTTGTCGAGTTTTTCATAATAATCTGCAGCTTCTATCCTTAACACAGATTGAAGTGCACTGTCAAAGAATTCTAGAAACTGTGAAGGTGGTTCTCCATTCAAATCTTGAAAAACTACGTTGAATGTAATAAGATCTTGAAAATCAACATTCAGCGAAGTGGCACCATCGAGAGGGAATCTCCTAATTTTATCTCTGTAAGATAGCGACCCTTGTTCATCTTTATATGTCCGCAAGAAATCCTTGAGTAGTTCTTGTGTGCCTCCCTCGGTGCCTGACATTCTTGTTTGCCTCGTAATGATGTGCTGTACGTTTCACAATCGGCGTAGCATCTGCATATGCTTCAAGAGTTAAACGGTGCAGGTCATATTTAAGCTCCTGTATGATGACTAATTATTTGAAAAGAGAATTTTCCCATTCTGAGAATAAATCTACCAGTTCTTGACATAGCCATTTTTCTTCGAAAGTCATATTTTTTTGAAAATCAAATGCACCAGACCTCGCAACCTGTACTATCTTTGTTAATCTCAACTGCAGAAGCATTGGTGTTACTCGTTCTATCTTTTCAATCTCATCATAAAGACGTGGATCCAATAAGGACTTGTCACTTTGAAGATTGAAGATTCTCCTTTTGATTGCTGAATAAAGAAGCGGATCAAATGTTTGAAGTTTCGAGCTATTTTCTTCAGTTCTTAAGATTTTTTGAAGTTTAACCAGAGATAATGTATCCTCTTCTTGAAGTAACTCAACATAATCGTGTTTCCTGAGCGTTTCTATTGCCCACATAGGTAAATCAACTTGGAATTTTTTTTGATAGGGACCGAATCGCTCTCCCCCAATGTAGAGCTCCGGGATATCTTTTGTTACAGTACATCTCTTGATTTCATTTAGATAGTCCATCTGTGTACGCTCGACAATATACTTGGTTGTACCTCTCAATCTAATCATAGCTCACACTGATAGTTTGTTCAGTTTAACATTGATAAAGCCCTTACTGTATAATGGATTTCAAAATGGTGTTCCCTTTTTGAGCAAGTTTTTTAGATTCTGAAAAGGAAAATGATTAAGACTATTGAATATCTCTTTCGATTGTTTCAGTATCAAGGTGAGAAGCCCCAATGGAAATTGACCTCTGGACAGAAAAACATAGACCTCGAACACTTTCAAATATTGTAGGACAAACTGCCATAGTAGATAGATTAGCCAAATTTGTAGAGAAAAGAACCCTGCCACATTGTCTTTTCGCAGGTCCTCCAGGAACAGCAAAGACTACAGCAGCAATGGCATTAGCACGAGACCTATTTGGTGATTCTTTTGAAAGGAATTTCATGGAACTGAATGCTAGTGATGAACGAGGAATAGATGTTGTTAGAAATCAAATCAAAACATTTGCAAGATCCCTTCCAGCGGATAATGCTCCATTCAAGGTTCTTGTACTTGATGAAGCAGACCATCTGACCAATGATGCTCAGCATGCATTAAGAAGGACAATGGAATCTTATGCATCATCGTGTCGAATGATACTGATTTGTAATTATTCGAGCAGAATTATTCCTCCGATTCAGTCAAGATGTGCTATCTTCAAATTTAGTCGATTAGGAGAAGAAGAGATCTCTGGGAGACTTGAATATGTTGCTAAGGAAGAAGGGGTCAATCTAAGTCCTAAGGGAAAGGAATCTATTCTCTATTTAGCTAATGGTGATATGCGTATTGCAATAAATCTCCTTCAGGCGGCTTCTTCACTGGGAAAACAGGTCACTGATAAAATAGTTTTTGCAATCTCTGGACGAGCTGATCCAGAAAAGATTCGAAATCTGTTATCTACGGCTATATCTCATAGATTAGAAGACGCACTTGATATTTTGAAAACACTTCTTATGCATGATGGAGTATCGCCACTCGATTTAACTAGACAGATTCATAGAGAAATGCAGTACGTAGAATTGGGAGAGCAAGATAAGCGAAAAACACTTGAAAGAACTGCAGAAGCAGAATTTCGTATTGCAGAAGGAGCAGATGGGGAAGTCCAATTGGCTGCATTACTCGCACATCTTGCATTGGGACAGGGTGAATAATGAACTCTAGAAAACTTCCGTGGACAGAAAGGTATAGGCCGAATACACGAAAAGAAGTAGTTGGAAATACTGAATCTATTCATTCTTTTGTTAAATGGATGAAATCTTGGAGTGATGGTATTCCAAAGATAAGAGCTGCATTGCTTGTTGGACCACCAGGTATAGGTAAAACAGCAATAGTTGGTGCTGTTGCAAATGATTTGAACTTCGAAGTTGTAGAGTTTAATGCAAGCGATAAGCGAAATAAGGACGCTATAGAAACTCATGTTTCACGAGCTGCATTACAGCATACGCTTGATGGAAGATCCAGAGTAATTCTACTCGATGAAGTAGATGGATTATCTGGTACAAGTGACAGGGGAGGTGTTAGTGCTATTCTAAAAATCATTGAGTATACTGCGCATCCCATTGTCATGACTGCAAACGATCCCGAGAGCCCACGACTGAAGGATTTGATGGATCGTAGACAAAACCGTTGTGAAATTTTTCATTTTGCTCCAATAGACGATGCATCAATGATGCAAGTGCTTCTTAAGATATCAGAAAATTCTGCAAGCCAAGTTTCTGAAAAAATGTTATCAAGTATTGTTGCGCGAGCTAGTGGTGACCTTAGAGCTGCAATATCAGATCTTGAAGCTGTTGTAGAGGGAAAAATAGATTCTGATGAAATTGAACTTGGAACAAGAAACGTAAAACGAACCATACTTGAAACACTTAGACGACTGTTTATGGTAACCGATACAACAACTGCAAAAATGATTGTATCGGAAGGAAATATTGACCATGATAGTATGTTATTGTGGTTAGAAGAGAATTTACATCTTCATTTAACCACTCCTCAGGAATTGGAATTGGGGCTTGATGCATTATCCAACGCCGATGTTTACCTAGGAAGAATAATGCGACAGCAAAATTGGAAACTCCTGTCATACGTTTATGATTTCTTATCGGCTGGAATTGCTTCTAGTAGAAAGAAAACACCGTATAGACGAGTGGAATATGCACAACCTCTGTGGCCACTTCTTGTATTCAAGGGCAAAAGGAAGAAAGAGAGTAGAGAAGAGCTTATTTCCAAACTCGCACCTATCGCAGGAATATCTATGGAAAGAACATATGAAAAATGCATCCGTACTGTGGATTCGATAATCAATGCATCTCCAAAGTATTTAAACGAATTTGCAAACTGGCTCTCGATTAATAAGAAAGCATTTGGCCAGAAAGAAAGTCGAGGGTGAATTTATTTAACATTGATACTGTTCTTCTGTGAAATCCAGCTCTACTTGTGACGACCTTTTTCATGCGTTTCAAAGCCTTCAAGTCAGTTTTAATTTTCATAGGAATTGCAGATTCAATTAGTATTAGCCCCTCAGGAGGAGATGGTTCAATTCCACCTGGTATCATTTTTTTCCCATTCAGCAGTTCCCTGATTATTTCAGGAGGATATAGACCCAAACCAATCCACTTCAATAGAGTGACAGATTTTCTGACTAATTTCCAAAGAAAACTAACTCCATAAAAATCGAAAACAATATGATTACCAAAATCTTTCGAACTAATATTAAGAATTGTAGTGAGAGTATTTCTATCAGCATCTGGTTTTGATATCAATGCGTAGTTATTCAATCCAATCAGAAATTCTTGAGCGATTCTGATTTTTTCAAAGTCAAGAACAAGTCCTTTGGTTTCCAAGTAATATCGATAGTGTCTGAAGAGAACTTTGAACCTTGGATTATAATCATGTGACACTTGGGATATTCCCCAAAGAGAGATATCATCTGGAAGATAGGAATTGATCTTTTCTAGATTTGGTTTCTTTTCCGTTGTAAAACGGACTATTTGTCCAAGACTGCTGACTCCGCTATCAGTTCGTCCAGATAATATGACTGAATCATGCGTATGTTCTTCATGACTCCATGATGAAAGTGCTTCTACTAGTTCACCTTGGATAGTTCTTACATTGGGTTGCCACTGGGAGCCATGATAGGATGCGCCTAAGTAGAACAATTTAGCTATATATGTTGGCAATGGGTATTTTCCCTCACGAATGCCAAAGCTCAAGAAAATTCTTCAAAGACCTTGCACGTAAGTCTTCAATTCTGTAACGGTATATCTTTATTCTTCCAAATGATTTTTCTTCTACTAGACCTGAATCAACAAGAACTCGTAAATGAGATTTTGTAGTACTATGATTAAGACCTATACGTCTACAAATTTCAGATATGTTTAGCTCACTTGATTCAGCTAATTCTTTTAGAACTTTAATTCTACCCCTTGATGAGAAGAGATCCTCTATAGAAATCCGTGGTTGTGATTCTGCACTCATTTTTTTACACTCTACCTTTATCCAACAGACCAAGTAGATACTGTTCAAGCAAATCAGCAGGAACCTCTGATAGACCTACTAGAGTCGTCTGACCTCTCTGACCTACACCTGAACGTTTTGTGTTGATTACTCCATGTGCATTAAGATCTTGAACCCATTCCCATACTTGAGTGTGTGCTCGTGGTTCTGAATTGTATTCTTCGCATATTGAACGATACATATCTTCAACTTCACCAATTGTTACATATGCACTTCGAACTTCTCTTAGCCTACGAGCAGCTGCAAGAAGAAGAAGTTGATTTTGTCTGGGCAGGTCTTCAAGTATTTCTTTTCGGAGCTCGGGATGAGTATCAGCTTTTGCCTTACGCACAAAGTCGGGAAGAATAAATGATGATCCTTTATTGTCTGCCTGTTTCCCTGCTCGCCAAAGTAGCTCCATTGCATATCGTGCATCACCTCGTTCAGATGCGATTTCACAAATAAGCTGTAGAGTTTCTTGCATAACTGCTCTTTCTTCAAATGCCATATCGATTCGTTCAGTTAGGATGTCATTTAGTTCGTTCGCATTGTATTTGTTAAATCGTATTTTATTTCTCTGAAGAGTTGAAAGAGTACTAGGATCAAATAATTCCTCATCGAGCCGTATTTGTCGCCCTACACCAATCATGGATAATCTTTGTTGTGCATTAAGCTGGTCATCCATGAGTCTTGTTAGATTGTAAAGTATGTCGCCACCTTTTTGTTTGATAAAATAATCAAGTTCATCAAGAATCAATAGAAGATAACGATCTTCTGTTTCTAATACTTCCACAATCATCTGTAAGAGCTCTTCTGGTGAATGGCCTCGTCTTGGAAAATCAGGTTTGAACGCTCTTAGAATTTTGAGATACACTAGATAGGCACTTTTATTCACCCTGCAGTTAATGTGTAGCTTGTGGAATCTGATATCACGTCTTCTAGCTGCATGTACCATCTGTTCAGCAAATCGCTTTGCAACAGCAGTCTTTCCGGTTCCCACAGAACCTTCAATGATGAATTTTTGACTTGTGCGTCCAGGGGATGTAATAAGAGTCTTGAAATTTTGTGCTAGTAAGCGTAATTCATTTTCTCTATGTGGAAGATTCTCAGGTACATAATCGATTGATAGATAGTGTTCTGATTTGAACACACTCTTTCTACTAAGTTCGTCTTCAACATAATCTCTTGGCATCCCAAACCATAGATTCCATGCCAAAGCCAACTTAAAAGCGTTATGTGAATTGTACGATTAATCGCACAATTGATAATAGAGATAACCGAAAGTATTGATAGGTGGCGAGCTCCTAACTCAAGATCCAAGTCATTGTCGTAATCGACTCATCGGGGTCATGACATTCATCGCTCGCCATATCTGGTCACATTTCTTCACTTAAATGTCATAGCAATCATAAGATAATTGGTGCGGCCACCGGGATTTGAATTCCCGTGAGAATCAGATTTTGATTTTCAACCCGGGTTGAAAGCTTGGGAAGCTTCCGTCCTAACCAAACTAGACAATGGCCGCTAAGAGGTTGGAAATTTGAATTTGATAAAAGAGTATCGTAGTTTAGGAAATAGAAGCTGAAACTCAAGTTTTATCTTGTAGTCAAATTGGATTCTATATTGACTGTCTATGGTATCATCTCATGATTTGAAATCATTCTTCTGGCAAGGAAATCAAGCTTGTGCAGAAGGTGCGATATCTGCAGGTTGTAAGTTCTTTGCAGGGTATCCTATAACTCCTGCCTCGGAAATTGCGGAAGTTATGTCATATCGTCTTCCGAGAGTTGGAGGAACATATTTACAGATGGAAGATGAAATTGCAGCTATTTCTGCTGTTATTGGTGCATCTTGGGGAGGACTTCTCTCAATGACTGCTACCTCCGGACCAGGATTCAGTCTTATGCAAGAGAATATAGGATATGCAATGATGACAGAAACGCCATGTGTAATTGTTGATGTTCAACGTGCTGGACCTAGCACAGGTCAAGCCACAAAGGTTGCACAGGGAGATTTTATGCAGTCGAGGTGGGGCACTCATGGAGATCATGAAAGTGTTGTTCTTGCACCTAATTCTGCACAAGAATCATATGAACTGACCTTCAGATCGTTCTTACTCTCCGAAATGCTCAGACACCCAGTGATTCTGCTTTCTGATGAAGTTGTTGCACACTCAAGAGAAAGAGTTGTCATAGAGAAGAATAAGGTGTCTGAAGTTAAGAGAGAATTTGCTAGGAAAGGAGATCCACCATATAGCGCCGAAACATCTGATGGCCATGCAATCATGCCGAGATTTGGTGATGGTCACAATTTGCTAATCACAGGATCAACACATAATGAACAAGGCTATCGAAAAACTGCAGATGCTGAAACACATGAAAAGTTGATTCAAAGACTAGAGAATAAGATACAGAAAAATGAAGACTTCATTACAGATTTTGTTATTTCAGGACCTGCTGAGGCAGCATGGGGAATAATTTCCTTTGGATGCACTTCGAGATCTGTTGAGGAAGCAATGATTGAAAGTAACTCCTCTTTCAGGTCTTTCAGATTAAGGACACTTTGGCCATTCCCAAGTAAAGAATTGAGAGAATTCTCACAAACCGTTGATAGATTATTGGTTCCGGAACTAAATATGGGACAATTATCAGGTGAAGTATCGAAATCTGTTGACATATCCGCTGAAGTTGTATCACTCACCAAAGTTGGAGGTGGGAGATTAATTGGCCCAGAGGAGATACTATCCAGAATCTCTTGATAATGTGACTGGTAGTAAGTAGTTTGATTAGCAGGTAACATCTGTCCTCCAAGCTGTATTGTGATAGAAATATCAAGTTTTGTGCGAATCCAGATGGTTATAGTGAACAACTCGGTTTGATGTGTGGACCAAGGACCATAAACCTCAATTTCGATTTGATGGGATCCAGGAGATACCCAAGGTGGAAGAATAAGGGATTGTGTGATGTTGGTTGGTGAATCTTCTATGGATACGAGTTGTGTACTATTTCCTTGTAGGTAAATAATAATTCCAACCGTTTCTATTTCGTTTGCTTGATCATCGATGGCAAATAAATCGAAACTAATGGATTCTTCGAAGAATGCCGAAATATTGGTAATTTGCGTTGATATTTCTGTTTGAACAGTCACTTGTATTGATTCGGTTTCAAGTAGTATGAAACTAGCATTGAATACTATTATTTTGAGTGTGTGCAAACCTGGTGTAATGTTATATCCGATATCAAAGAGGATATTTGTATAAGAACTAGGGGTTAACATGATGTATTTAGAAAATTCTCCCATACTATCATTGAATAATATGGGGATTGAACTTGATATCCCTGTTTCTGTTTCTAAGAAAACCTCAACTAATGTAGTGTTTCCACGTACGAAATTCCAATTTGTTAAGGTAGGAGTGACCCATAGAGGATGATATACTGTGACAGGTAATAATACAGAAATGGTCTGTACATATTCAGTATTATTTGAAATATGAATTGAATAATTATGTAATCCCAGAGCTGCATCAAGGAGAATAGACCAGTTGACAACTACTATTCCGGATGAATTTGTATACCCAGAAGCAACAGTATTGTTCAAGGGATCCAAGACCTCAATCGGGATAGAAGAGGTTGGAAATCCTAATGGATCTTGAATAGTGATTTGTAGAATAACAATTTCACCTCTTGCAGTAGGAGTTTGGATATCAGTGAATATTTGGGGAATGTATGATATTTCCACACTTTTCGTAATTTCAAATGGTTCATAATACTGAGAAACATTCGATGTAATTCTGACCATGCCTATACCCCATTGTGTTATTGGAACATCGGAAATACAAGAAAACATACCGGAGGTATTTGAAAAACCTAGCACTTGAAATGACCAGTTATTTAGAGAAAGATTCACTGAAATCGGTAAAGCATCTAGTAATTCTCCTGCCTGCCAATCCATTAAGGCTACAGTTGTTTTAACAAGATTGGATTGCAGTATCTGCTCGCTAGTTATTATTGCTGATATTCTCCTCGGAAGAACATTTACCCATACTCTGTCAGTTGCATTTTGATAAAGAAAGTGAACTGCTGTAATATTGATGTCATATAACCCTGGTGAAGTAATGAAGGGAATACTGGATGTGTATCTTCCATCTCCTTGATTCGTCAGATTACCGGACGCAAAACTTGTTTCCCATTTTATTTCTGAATCATTTATAGGATTTGAGCTTCTGTCAAGGTGATCTATTGCAAGTTCTACATTTTGATAGTTTGCCCCACTTGGTGTTTGACAATATATGTTGTCACTGACATTTACTATATTGATGCTTGAATGCTCAGGTTCAATTATCATTTCGAGTGACTCTGAAAAAGGGAGAAATGCTGTAGTTCCATTTCCACTCACTTCGAGAGAATATGTTCCTGGCGGATATGGAATCGAACTCCATTCAAGATCAATATTGCCTAAGGAATCAGTTCTTGTAAGATTGGAATATATTAAAGCAGATGTAGAATTATAGATTTCGACTAAAACTGATTGATTCGCATATCCTACGTTTTCATTGTATCTGCTTGCCATGCCAATAATTGTAGATGCGTTCTCATTTGATTCGAAAAGAAGTGGTGTTATTGCTCTTGCCTGAATTCTTCCCCTTGTAATATTTACCTCAATTGTTTCACTTGCGCCTTGTGAATACTTGTCGAATATTTCGACATTAAAGATAACGTAGGCAGTAACTGGATCCGGAAAGGGTGATGTATTCTCAGGAATTATAGTATAGGAAGATGTGAAATAGCGTACATCAGGTGAAGGAGAAATAAAATATGCATCATTGAAAACAGGTCCTTTATCGGTTACAACTGCAAAGGAAACATAGCACCATCCCCCATCTTCATAATCAGCAATCATCTTTGCAACCATACCAATTGTTTCTCCTACCTCATATGTCATTTTGTCAGTTTCAAAGTACTGAAAGTCAAACGATAGAGCTGCTACCGGAGAAGCAAGAGCTACTGTTAGTATTACCATAAAGGATAGAATCACTACTGAATGTGGTCGCAAGAAGTCCACCAGTGAATCGTCCTTATAATGCCTAAAAAGACCCACGACTTTATCGACAGGTTTAATTCAACCACTAACTGATTCAAAACGTATTATTTAGAGTGAACAGGATTTGAATGCAATGCCAGTTCGAATTAAAGATGCAGTAATTAATTCAATTGAAATTACTGAAACAAAGAAACTTCGAGTACTGAAAATGATGTCTAAAACTGAAGGAGCTTCATTGACAATTGAACTACCTGATGCACTCTGTGATCCATTTAGAGTAAAGGATTCTGTGGATATTACAATTAGTTCTGAAGAAATAACAAGGGGAGAAAAATCCAAACTCTATGCTGAGGGAACTGTGTTTAAAATGGATGAATCTGAAGGATTAGTAGTTGTGGGAACACTTGGTGGCCTTCGATTTGTGCTCACTCTCTCGTCACCAAAACCAGCTCAGAGAAAAACATTCGAATCTGAGAAACTTTTTCTATCTTTGGATTAATCGTGTATTGTAGTATATACGAATAGTTTCGGCCATCTCTCTTTCTCACCGAGACCTTGGTGTTCCATTAAGAGCTGTTCGAGTCTGTTGTTTTGAACAGACAAGGAGATGTAGCAGACAATTACCTCCTGAAATCTAGTTAGGGAACTATTACCAATAATTCCCTGGGTGTGGTCATTGGTCGATGTATCAATTCAAGCAAATGTTCTATCTTGGACATGTCCAGAATGCTCTGGTTCTGTAATAATAAACAGAGGATTTGTTGTTTGTTCTGAGTGTGGGATAGTTCTTTCTAGAGAATATGTACTTCCTACATATCAGATGGGTGAAGAACAAAGTGCTGGTACTCCAGATGCAAGCGTGTACGGCTCACTAGGAAATAGAATGCATATTGTTGATGGTCTTGGAAGTTATATTGGATTTCATAAGGATATATTCTTTCGAGATGCAAATGGTCAATCACTTCCTGGGTCTATGCAGAAGAAATTCAAGAGATTAAAGAGTATCTACAGTACAAGAGTTCGTATTGGAAAAGATGAGGCAAAGTATAGAGCCTTGCGAACTTTAAATCATGTATCCAAACTCTTGATGCTAAATGAACAGGTACGTGATCGTACAGCATATCTCTACAAGAAAGTTTTGTCTGAATCCCCAAAGAAAGTGACCAATAACATTCTGCTCATGGCGGTTTGTTTACTCATGGCAGTTCGTGAGTTCAAGGAAGGGGCACCAATTACTCTTGAAGAGATTGCTGATGTTTTCGAAAAGTGTGGACATCGTGTGAATGTACGAGCAATAGTTAGAGAAGCTCTGAATTTACGTACTATAACAGGATATGCTCCCCAGATTAGAAAGCCAGAAGATTATATTCCACGAGTACTTTCAATGCTTATGAATCATGTCAAAGTTGCTGGAAAAGTACAATCCCGTGGCTGGACTCCCAGAGATTACGAAAATCTCCTTCGGGAAAAAATTCTCTTCGTATTAGGATTAGTTCCAGCATCGAAGAGAGGAGGAAGAAATCCATTCATATTTACTGTGTCTGCAGCATATGCAAGCGACCGCCTACTTGCCTCTGAACACGGAAAACGTTGTGTATTAACACAAAAACTTGCTTCACACGCAACTGAAGTCGCAGAGTACAGTATTCGAGATCATTTTGGAATGATTAAGAGTGTAATTGAAGAAGCTTCTGCTTCAGCAGTTTAAATTGTAAAGTCATTCTTCATTAGTATGGTGACATTTTTGAGCTTCAGAACAAAGAACATGGGAATTCACGTAGTAATTTGTCCTAAATCGCGTTGTAAGAATTGTGCCTCAAGTACTTCTTCATCGTATTGCAAGCATCTATCTGAAATCTCTTCTGATTCCGCGAAATTCCTGTTGATTGAGCCAGAACGCCACTTGGTTCATCTAATAACGAGAGAATTCGATTCATATATAGAATTACCATGGAATGGTGATCAATGGACAACAATCTATGTTGACCCAATAGAAATCATAATAGATAATATGAATGGCATCGTTGATGTGTACACAACTGGAGTTTACCTATCATTTATAGTAAGAAAGGACCAGGGGTCATTGTTTCATTATGCATTTCCGATGATAAAATCATCTCTAGAATATTCACTGTTGCAAAATATTGAACAGACTCGTTCCTTCAAATTGTCGGATAAAATTCCATCTAGAATATCATTGCAACAGAAAATTAACTTGGTATCCGAATCGGTATCTAAACAGATTTCTGAATCAATTCCTGAAATTGAAAATAAGACTAGAAAGAATATATCTCAGATTGCATCCCACAAATCGACTGTGCTTAACCCACTATTTCCCTTATTCTTAGATGACGAAGTTGAAGAAATTTACCTAGATGCTCTAGATACTTCAGTTTATTTTGACCATTGTAGATTAGGAAGAGTAGAAACTGAATGGACACCATCTGGTATGGAAATAACCCGATTGGTTACTCTTTTACGATCAGAAAGTAACCTTCACTTGGATCGGAAAAATCCTTCTATGAAGACTGATTTTGTAATCTATGACACACCGCTTAGGTTTTCTGTCACTGTTCCACCTCTTGCTTCAGAGGGAATCCATTTAGAAATTCGTAGAGCCAAAACTCATCAATTCACCATAATGGATTTGATTTCTAATGATACATTAAGTATTGAAGCTGCTGCAATGTTAATTCTTGCTGTTAACTCAAGAATGAATATTACGATAACGGGAGGACCTGGAGTGGGGAAAACTACCCTTATGAATGCCCTAGACAAAGTAACTCCAAAGTTATGGAGAAAACTCTACATTGAAGATACAATAGAAAGTAGACTGTACAATGGACATCATCAAATTAGGATTAGAGTAGACCCGGTGGATGAACTTGATGCAAGCTTTGACAAGGTCACAGAGATTGTAAAAAGCCTTCATAGGTCACCAGATTATTTGATACTTGGTGAGATTCAAACTGAGGACCACAGCAATGCTCTGTTTCAATCGCTTGCAGCAGGATTGCGTTCAATTCAAACTTGCCATAGTGCAACCCCTCAAGGGTTAATTACGAGATGGACAAGAAACCATGGGATTGATGATTCGAGCATTGCATTAATGGACTTGATAGTATCAATTAATCGACCTCAACCAGGAGATTCTACTCGATTTGTAAGTGAAATTGTGGAGATTAGAAGGTCCGTGGAAGATGGAGTTTTTGTGTTCAATGGTTTGAATACAGTATACAAAAGATTGGATTCTTCCGAGTCTTATCTATGGGCTGATGATGGATCATTCCACAGGTCTGCATTAGAACAAGGGATAGAAAGTCATGTTCCAGCATTTAGTAGATTAGTAAGTGAACTAAATACAAGAATTACTAATGGTGATAGAAATACCTCAGATCTTTCACATAAACTATGGGAAAATGGTCATCCTATGCTTTTGAAACCTAATTGAAACCATATTCAATGAAATGGTAGTGTTTCATGTGAGGGGCTTAAATAGTATTCAAAGAAATCACAGTTTGTGATGTGATTTTATGGGAAAGGTCCATTCATTTATCGAAGACGAAAATGGAGGCCCTCTTGTTGAGGAAAGCCTTCTACTTGGTCTAGCTGTTGTCACAATTTCAATTGTGATTGCTGTGATTCTTCAAGCAACTGGTTGGGCACAAGAAGCAGTAGCAGGTCTTCTTCAATTGCTTCAGGACAGCTGGAATGGGCTTACCAATCTTTTTCCTTAGTAATTGATTGGTCAAACTTCTTACATACCTGTATCAATTTACTAGAATAGGTATGCTCTTGAGAAATCCTTATTTGCCAAGCTTAGCGGTCTGGGGTAGGTTTGGATATATCCAGTATCTGCTCCGGTAGTGTAGTCCGGCCCAGCATGGGGGACTCTCGATCCCCCGACCCGGGTTCGAATCCCGGCCGGAGCACCATTCTTAACCAATAAGAAATCTGCGTCTAATCTCAGGAATAACAGCTATTCCGATGGCGATAGTAAGTCCAATAATAAGACCATATAATCCAATACCCTCTGTTGCATTGGCATCTTGAGATGTTGTAATTATGTAAATCATACCAGATGATGCATCCAATCCTCCTATTGGGTCGATTTGGTATTGTAAGATATGAATGCCTGCAGTTGGAGGAATTGATATGTGGAACTCAGAAATTCCATTTGCGCCTGATTGAGTATTACCTTCACTAGACAACCAGCTATATTCTATTAGTATACCTTCAGGATAAGATCCGTTGAGTGCTTGGAGTTGAATTTTTACACGAATAGAAGCTAGAGGGGCAATAATTTCATAATCCTTGAGTATTACCTGAAGTGGTATTATCTGACTTACCGAGAATGAATATTCTTTAGAATATGAGAGTTCATAGTCAGTTTGGTTGCCTTGATATGTTATATAAACATGGTAGTATCCTTCTAAGTTAGGACTTTGAAATTCAATCCTTGCTGATCCATCTGCCTTGGTGTTAACAAAGATTGTTTCATTTGTAATTGATAAGGTAAATTGAATTATTCTTTCTGAAAGTGGTCCCCGATAATCCTGTAATTTTACATCAATATTGACAACTTGTTGCGGCGATGCGAACCCTAGTATGTTTGAGGAAATGATTTCTACTATTGGTCTGGTCCAAATATAGAGTGATAGTACGAATGAATTGTTTTTCAGTAGATTGTCTTTTGTTACATTGAGATATAATTCCCGAAGACCTTTCTCACCTTCAATTGGAAACTGAACAAGAATTTGTGATTGATTAGAAAAAAATGTTGTTAAAGTGATATTCGTGGTTGGATCTATGATGCTGATAACACCATCAGATAGAGGACGTAGATATGCATCTAATGCATCTATTTCTAGTGTAAGATTCTTTCCGATTTCTGCAGAGCCTAGTGGAATTACAGAAAGGTTCAGTGGTGTTCCTACATCTAGAGAGATATCAATAATGGACGACTTGTACCTATCAGTTCCATCATATTCAAATGTAAGAACGTGTTGGCCAATGGTAAATAAATCGCTTATGGGATAGCTAAAGCTAACAAATCCTTCTGTATCCGTATCTGTTGTGTCAAGATAAAAATCATCCAACATTATTAAAACAGGTTCGCCTGAAAGTGGACCTTCTTCTGAAAGAAGACACAGTGTTGTATTCCATAGTTCGGTAAGCATTATCGGACTTTGTGAAATTGTAAGAATTTCAAATTCAGTATCGACTTGATTTATCTCGAAATCAAAGGATACTGATATACCTCTATAATATTTCAAAGGATCTCCATCATATCTAACCTCAATTGAATGATTACCTAAACTGTATTTAGCTGGGTCGAGAAAAATAGATGCAGATGTATATCCTGTTTCATTGGTCTGCAGGTTTAGAATGAATGTATCATCGCAAAATAATGATAGATTCGCAGAACCCACAGGGTTTGTCAAATCATCAAGCAGATGAACTGAAAAATCGAGATTATCATTTGGAGCAAATTTTGATTTTGGAATATATACATCAATATTTGTTGATGAAGTGACTAACAATGTAAACCATTGACATGTTGGAGCTAGTGCAAGAGAAACATTTCCTCTGAAGGTGATATTTAGTAATGTGTTCCCAAGAGGATGACTTAATGGAAATGAATAGTCAATTGAAACCTTTCCATAAATATCGGTTTCCGTTGTTACTAGGAGAGAATTCCATGTTTGATCATAAAAGTAAACAATCTGATTTGGAATAGGAATGCCAGATGTTCCATTTGTAAGCAGTGTTGCGGTGATATTGAAAGATTCACCACGTGATACAATTGGATATTCTTCTGCTGCTACGGGATGAATTGTGATACCAATACAAAATATCACAGCAAGGAAAACAATTGTTGTAGTCTTGATTGATTCCACAGATTATGACACCCCTTTGATTTCATATCATCCCGATGCTACTTTCAGTTCGTTCTATTATTTACAGAAACACAAGTATCGTATCCCAGTCCAAGAACTTACCTTTTAATCTCCTACAGATGATAATACTCTAATTAGGCAATTATGTGAAATCTTTGGGGAGTTCATATGTGATTATGAGTGACTCATTTCTGCAGTATATTTGCGTGTAGTAATCTCTGCAAATCAAAATCCTTTGTGTGGTATACGATATGATAGAACCAAAAGATGCATTGATTGAATTTGATACGTCTAAGATTATTGGGAACCACTTGCAATGGTTTAGATTGATTTGGCTGGTGGGTATACTGAGTTGTGGATGTTATCTTTTAGTCGTGTATATGTTACCCTTGATTGGATTATTGTATGTCGTGATAATTCCGAATAGATTGGTAGTTGAATTGATTCTCTTTGCGCTTCCTATAATTTCTGGTGGAGCACTTACTCAACATCATATAACAAACGAGCAGGTACGTATCTCTGTTGATGACGAATTTTTACTTTTTGAGATATATGACAGAGTTATAGGATTGATTTGCTTAGAATTACTAACAGCATCTGGATCAATTCTTACTTACGATGAAAAGCCAATGTATAATATAGCAATGCTGCTTGCAATACGATCTGGCATGGACAAGAGAACAAATTTCGCCTATGAGGTGAGTGTCGTTTCTGGCGAACCATCTCTTCGTATTTTCATTTCTGCTTCTGGGGCTAGTAAAGATGAAATAAGAGAGATTCTGAGACGTGAAGCAACAAGAACAGAAGCAATTTTGTTATCGTCGCTTGAAAATGTTGAGATTAGAATACCTAAAGGAGAAGACCTTAATGAAATTGTGCAAGCATCTTATGGAGAAAGTCTTGTATTTGATGGTTCATTACCAAAATATGATTCTAGAATGAAGTTGCTTCTGGTTCAGGGTATTCCAAAAGTGACACCGACCGAAAAATCTTCTCAGATTGGCACGTTCATCTCATCTGCATTGAAACAGGGATATTCTTTGTCTTTGATATGTACCTTCTCAAAAGCCAAACCTGGTAAAGAAAAGAAAGAGATGGAACGAAAATGGAAAAGCATTAGAGCAAAAGAAAGACAGAGTGAAGATTCTCTTGCGGATCAGGCCAGGAAAAAAGAATTGATTGATAAATATGAAGAGATGAACGCAAACTCTGGATGGTTTAATTCATCAATATATTTAGTCGTTCAGGATGATGATTTGGTTGATTCAAAGTCTTTAGTTGAGGGAGTAAAAGGACTAGTTTTGTCATTATGGGGAGGTGATGATAGTATATCTATTAATGAAAAGGTGGTTAATCGAGGACTATCTTCCAAGATTTTTATGAAAAGGCACATAAAATCACAAAGATTACATGTTGGAAAATTAGCAGCTTTTGTAAATACTCCCGTACAGCAGCTTCCAGTAATAGCTCCAACAGAAGCCCCAATATTCCAAATTCCTTCTACTGATTTAATAGAGAATGAACTTGATCTTGGTTGGGCGGTTTTTGGAGGACGACATCTTAGCAAGGTTGGTATGCGTGTTGATTGGCTACGAGAACATGTTGCGGTTCTGGGAGCTACTGGTACTGGGAAAACAACACTTGTCAAAAAACTTGTTTCCGAACTGTCAACAAAAACTAATGTCCCATGGTGGATTTTTGATGTCAAGGGTTCTGAATATTCTGATTTGTCCAAATTAGGTGGTGTGACTCTTCTAAGACCTGGATTAGACCCAACATTTGCGATTGATTTCTTCGATACGGAATTTACTGGTAAAAATCAAGCACATTCCACATTTTCGCTTCTTCGTGAATTACTTCAAGAAAACAATTCTTCAGAATTGTCACCAGCAATGGAAAGGTTGCTTAGGGAATCTGTTTTGGCTGCAGCCCAGGACGCTGTCGAGGGAAATTCAATAGAAACTCTTGTCAAGAAAGTGAAAGAACTTGCAGGAAATGACAAATCCGGACAGATGACAAGAGACGCTCTTCTGAATAGACTTGAGATTATAACACGAGAACCTCTAGGTACAATACTTGGAGGCGGCTCAGATGCCCTTAAAATATCAGAAATGATGGACAAGCGAGTAGTATTTGATCTCAGGTATGTGTCACGTATTGGAGGAATGGATGCTACACGATTACTCTATAATCTTGTAGCAAAGAGAATTTTTGATACTGCAATGAAAAGAGGAATTACACCAGGAGTGCATCATGTTGTTGTACTTGAAGAGGCAAGTAACCTTGTACCCGAGAGCTATACTAGAAGCTCAGCTGCAGACATAACAACAGGAGAATCGATGGTTATGCTACAGCGTGCAACTGGACAGGGAGTAATAGTCGTATCAACTCGTCCAAATATTTCTTCAAATATTCTAGCTAATACTTCGACAAAGGTTACCTTTAGATTACCTTATGACAGTACAGTAGGAGGCCGCTTCATGTCAATAGAACCTGCTCAGGAACAATATCTTAGAACATTACAACGTGGGAGGGCTCTTCTACTACTTCCTCTAACTGGAGCATTTGAAATCGAAACAGAACCATTTGTGTTGTCAGATTATATTCCTGATTCGGTAATGACAGAATCAGTTATTCCTGAAACAGATAAATCAGAGGATAATGAGAAAACAATTGAGGAGGATATTTCTCTAGCTGAAGAATCATCAGTCACAAAACGAAAACCTGTGTTTGATAGAATTGGTGAATTTGCAAATCATGTTGTAGCTCAACTTGCGTCTAACGATGTCATGACTCAGGGAAGCATCAGTGATTTTTTGGCTACACTGGATTCAAAAATCACTGAAGAAGATGCATCAGAAATACTTCGTGATCTTGTATCATTGTCGACTATTCAAAGAGAAGCCATTCCTTTAGTGCCAGGAGGATTCATTTATTCTCCTGTAGGGAAAGGTTTAGCTGCAGTTAAGAAGGTTATAATTGATTATCTAATAAATCGAATAGGAAGTTCTTGTCAATATAATGAAAACAATGAGGAAGGACCAGATATTTTCATTGACGACAGTGCAATTTTAATAATCCCAGAACATATTCGCGCTTCTTCTTTTGATTCTGTTGTAACAAGAATTAGACAACAAATGAGTATGCTAAGGAATGGAGTAAAGGAGCTCATAGTTATTATTAGAGGTAGTGTAGCAGCAGCTAAACTTAGAGAGATATTGGACAAATCCGAAGAGTTTGATGCAGTATCAGTTGTTTCTGCATTTCCTAGTTCGCTTGACAAATTAATTGAAAGTTTAGCTGGCGAAACTCCTAGACCTAGACAAAAACATCTTAATTTGTCTGAAAATGACCCTGAATCAGGCAAGGTAGGACTAATTGAAGCAGTTCACGAAGTAGGACCTGCAACAAGCCGAGCTGTCCAGATGCGTTTATGGTTTGGTTTGATTCAAGATTTTGTGGATATCTCGAATGGGTTGGTAATTTGGGAATCTTTGCTGGAATTCATCGCTACTACAGCGCTACAATCTAAGAAAGGTAGATCTGCACCTATGAATGAAGAAGAAGGAAGACGAGCTCTGACTGAGTTACTTGCAGATGAAGCACTTGTTGCAATAAGAATGGGAGCAAATGAATCTCTCATAGATCTGGAAGAAGGACTTTGGATTGTAAATGCAACCGTTCTGAAAGAATTCAAAGATCAAGCAATACAAGAACTAGAAGATGAATTGAAGAAAAGGAATAATCCTATTGCCAAAGGACATGGTTACTACGATATATGCACTACCAAGAAATCGTTTGTTGTATTCCCAACACAACAGGAACTTAATACATTATTACGTCTTCATAGTGATGTGGCGTGTAGAATATGTACCTCCACTGAGGTTGTATGCATACTTACCGCTGCAGAATATCTTGATGATACAGTTGTGACTCCTTCTAATTTGAAAATGAGAACTATGGATGATGGATTGACCTCAATAGTTGTCTAGACTCTTATTCTCGTACAGAGGGTCTGATTTCCTTGGAGAAGTGAAGATAATCGTCCTGTGACAGTCAGATTAAATATGATTACTTCAACACCGGACTCTGATATAGTTAGAAGATCACTGATTTTTCTTCTCATACCACCTGTCACATCTGTAGTACTTGATGGACCTGCAATTCCTAGGACTTCTTCCTTATTTATATCATTAACAATTGGAATCACTTTTGCATTTGGGTTATCCTCGGGATTTGAGTCTAGTAGTCCATCTACGTTAGTTCCTACAAGTACCCTATCTATATCTAATTGCTTGGTTAGAAATGCCAATATGGTATCGCCGCTCAAGATTGACGCTCCTCGTATAATGTCATAACAAACGTCTCCATGTGTGATGATAATGTGTTCAGCAGCTAAAGTCCTGTGAAATACATCAAGATTGAAGCTTTGAATTTTCCCGTTCTCTAGTATTGCTGATGTAAAAGGTGGTATCACAACTGAACTTACTCCATTTGATTCCAATATAGACTCTATTCCAAGTGAAAGAACAGTCATATTATGCCTAATCAATGGAATACCAGATATGAGCTTTGTAGAGGATGTTTTGGGATTTCCAAAACCGTATTTATGAGCTGCCTGGTGACCATGAGCGCCACCTCCTAGGACTATAAGAAGAGGATGACTTGAATAGGATTTGATTTCGTTTGCAATTCTTGCTACAATTTTTTCATTAATGACTGGAGGTGTTAACTCCTTTCTCGTTATCACCGAACCACCCAGTTTTAGCAAAGTCAATTTTGTCAATTGGTTCACTGCAGACAAGTGAGGGGAAGATGCTTATGGAGATTGCTCTTTCTCAAAGAAGACTCACACATAAGACAAGGTTTTTATCCTAACCACATTCCGTTGGAACAAACGCCTGCCATAGCGGAAAGGGATTCAAAATGACCCAAAGAGCAAGAATCAGACTATCAAGCACTAGCACAGAACACCTTGATGGCGTTTGTAATCAAATTAGAAGAATTACTAGAAAGACAGGTGTCCGTATGTCAGGTCCTATTCCGCTGCCTACTCGCAGAATGGTAATCCCAACTCGAAAAACACCCTGTGGTCAAGGATCTGAATCATGGGATAAATGGGAAATGAGAGTTCATAAGCGTCTAATTGATATTGATGCTGATGAGAGAGCTATACGCCAAATCATGCGTGTACGGATTCCTGATTCTGTGTATATTGAAATTGAATTAACTGGATAAAGGCACTGAAATGTTCAGGTTCTCACCCTAACGCAAACTCTTTCTAGAGAAATCTCTCATGTGGTAATGCAAACTATTTGAGGAAAGAGAATATGTGTGGCATCATCGGAGTCATACAAGAAAAAGGTGAAGTAGCTCCATTTATACATCAAGCACTAAAGAGACTGGAATATAGGGGGTACGATTCTGTTGGTGTGACTACTATTTGCAATGGTGCGCTATGCACAAAGAAGGATAAGGGTAAGATTGATGATGTTCACAGGAAACTCAATCTCGACGATCTTCCTGGGCAAATAGGAATTGGCCATACTCGATGGGCAACGCATGGTATACCATCAATGTATAATTCTCATCCTCATTTTGACTGTAATGGAAAAATCGCAGTTGTTCATAATGGGGTGATTGATAATTTTCTTGAACTCCGAAATGATTTGTTGAGCCGTGGACACTCTTTTGAATCTGAAACGGACACAGAGATAATACCTCATTTAATTGAAGAATGGATTGAAGATGGTCTGTCACTGAAAGAAGCTGTTAAGGAAGTAACAAAGTGCATTGAAGGAACCTATGCAGTAGTTGCAATGAGCATAAGTGAACCTAATAAAATTGTAGTAACTCGTGATGGAAATCCTCTTGTTATTGGACGAAAAGACTCGACTTCGTATGTTTCATCGGATATACCAGCATTTTTACCGATGACAAATAACATGATTTTACTTCTAGATGGTGAAATCGCGACTCTAACTCTTAATGGAATTGAGATAGAAAAACTATCAGATGGTTCACAAGTCAATCGAGAAACTATCAAGATAAGTTGGACCGCGGATCAAGCTCAGAAAGGTGGATTTCCACATTTCATGTTGAAAGAAATTCATGAACAACCTGAAGCAATTAGAAATACTCTACATCTTCGACAAGAAACACTTGATGCTGCTGCTAAACTGATTTTAGGTGCAGAGAGAACCTTCTTTTTAGCCATGGGAACATCTGGACATGCAGCAATAGCTGGTAGACATATGTTTGCGTCTCTAGGGGGTGTTCTCCCATCTTTTGAACTTGCAAGTGATTTTCAGGACAGTGTATATCAGACAATCAATGAAGACGATCTTATTATCGCAATAACACAATCAGGCGAAACAACTGATACTATAGCTGCAACAAAATTCGCAAAGAAACAAGGTGCAAAACTTTTAGCGATAACTAATGTAGTGGGGAGTTCTATTACGCGGCTTGCTAATCACACGATAATCACCCAAGCGGGTCCTGAAATTGGTGTTGCAGCTACTAAGACTTTCATGGTTCAACTGACTTCACTTGCTCAACTTGGCTTGGCAATTGGGAAAATGGGGTCAGTACTTGATATGGATATTCTAAGAAAAAAGAAAGACTCGCTTGAAAAATTACCAGAAATTGCATCTAATGTCATTGCCACCGAAGAAGAAAATGCTAGAAGAACGGCAGGGATTTATCATGCATATCCGAGTATGCTTTTCTTGGGCCGTGGTATCTCGATGGCAACGGCATTTGAAGGAGCTTTGAAGCTCAAGGAAATTGCGTATAATCATGCTGAGGGATACTCTGCAGGTGAATCAAAACATGGACCTATTGCATTAGTTCAGGACAAGTACCCTGTTGTTTTTGTAGCTCCTAATGATGATACACGTGCAAGATTGATTGGAAACATAATGGAAATGAAATCAAGAGGCGCATCAATAATATCGGTGCTCGAAAAGGGTGATGAAGAACTGATGAGTCTATCAGATTCGATTTTTTCAATTCCTAGGGAAATTGAACCTGAGTTTTCAGTAATGCCATATATAATCCCTCTTCAACTTTTTAGTTATTATATGGCTACTAGAAAGGGATACGATCCTGATAAGCCAAGAAATCTGGCAAAATCTGTCACTGTACTATGAGGGCTTTAAATTGGATAGTAAGTGACAGGTCATTGTGTGAAACCAATGAATCTCTTCATGCTTCAAAGTCCACTGACTGATTTCGCTAATCTTATCGCTGGTTATTTTGCTGAGATATGGGAATTTCTTATTTTCATAGGTAGAATTTCAGCGGTAATTGTAGTCTTAGTTGGGGCTATTTTATGGTTTACTGAAGTAAATTCCAAAAGAGGAAAGGGATTGGTATTTAGTGGTATAATGCTTGCTATTATAGTTCAGTACTTTGTAACATATCCTCCTGCATTTATCCTCACATGAAGTATATCACTTAGATGAGGTCTTTAGAGATTATTTCCAAGTTATCACATAGATTATCGATATCGTTTGTACTATTATATGCATGAAGTGAAACTTGGATTATCCCTTCCTTAGAAGCTGTTTTCACAAGAGGATGAGCACAAAGTAAACCGCTCCGAACTGCAATATCAGATTCATCTAAAAACAAAGCAATATCATGACAGCTGATATCACCCTCATTACCTAAATTGAATCCAAAAATTGTCGAAGTTTCATCTGGAATTCCATAAAGCGAAACAGCGTCGATTTCATTGAGCCGTCTATGTAGGTGTTTGGCAAGTTCTTTCATGTGTGATTTCATACCTGAGGTCTTGAGTTTTTTGAGATATTCAATAGAAGATTGAAGACCTGCAATTGCTGGAACATTAAGCGTTCCTGATTCAAAGCGATCAGGAATGAGAGCTAATTCATAATTAGTTGGTTGCACATCTGCGACACTTGAACCTCCAAGTATACCAGGGATATGGTTAGCTCCCAAGGATTTCTCAATCCATTGTATTGCGAGTCCTGGAGGACTCATAAGTCCGATGTTTGCAGATGCAATTACAATGTCAGCTCCAGAATGTATAGCTTTTTCCTCATCAAATGCTATTGATTGAGTTGCATCGGTAAGAAGAATTGCGTCATTATCATGAGCTACTGATGCAACTTTCCTGAGATTATTACGAATACCCCATCCAACCGTCGTTGTACATGCAGCTATAATTCCAGTATTGGAATCAACTAGATTATCAAGCTCCTCTAATTGCATCATTCCATTTTTATCGATGGGGATTATCCTAATTTCTAGATGAAGAATTTGAGCTACTCTTTGAAGTGCAACCATTACTGAGTGCTCCTCATTCTCTGAGATAACAATTGAATTTCGTCCTTGTTTTTGCCAATCATAACCAAATGCAAACGACGCAACAGCTGAAGGTATTGATTTCTGAAAAGAAACTTGAGACGGATCAGTCTTCAAATATTCAGCTACAGATTTTCTTGTTTTTTCAACGATTGCACTCCCTTGAGTTGTTAGTGAATGTGCACCACGGCGAGATGATGCGACAACATTATTGAGAAAGTTCTCAACGGATTCAATTGCAATTTCTGGCACTAAAGTTGTACTTGAAGAATCGAAATACGCCATGGTGGGATTATTCTTTAGTAACGGAAAATCTGAACGGATATTCATGGCAGTCACATTAATCGGTTGAGAACAATCTCCTTTAATTGTGATGGTGTTTAGGGTTTAACTGATGAATAATCCAATCGAAGGATATTTCCTTGTAACAAACGAAGATTTGATTTTCGAAGTAAAAGGTGTTGTACATCCGCGCGATCGGTATATTGCTTATCTTAGATATGTGATAGACTCGTCTGGAAAAAGGAAATCTAGTGAAGGGAAATATTACAAGAAAATCTATCCTCTTAAAGACCGAGAACTATACCTCCAAGAGAATTATCCCTATTATCTACAGTTTGATGAAAGATACAATCGTGTATTACAAGTAGTACAAAAAGAACAGGTTGCATATTTCCTGAATCCTGTTGATGGTTTGAATAGGATAAGAAACAGAGGCGTCCATACTACTCCTTTGCAAAGAGCTACTCTTGCTTTATCTGAGATACTTGTTGTTTCTTCTGGGATACCTCAGGAATCTTTGGGTGTAACAGGATCACAACTAGTGGATGTTACTACTAGAGAATCAGATATTGATTTAATAGTCTACGGAGAACAAGCTGGAATTCAACTATATAACACGCTTAGAAACAAGTATGATTCGATTGAAAAAATACAGAGATATACTAATGAAAGACTTCAGCAACATGTGGAGTTTAGATGGGGAATAGGAAATCCGTATAATCAAATATTGGTTAAGATAGAACAAGAAAAAGTGCTACAGGGAATTTTCAATGGATTTGATTTTTTCATTAGATTAGTGAAGTATCCATCTGAAGCATCGTATGGATACCTTGATCGTGCATATCAGTCGATAGGAACACGTGTTCTAAATTGTCGTATATTAGATGATTCACAATCTATTTTCACACCTTGTGAATACCAAGTTAGTTGTGAAGATGTTTCCAGTCTTAGATGTATTATGAGCTATCGTGGAAGATATACAGAACATGTTCGTAAGGGAATGAATGTTGAAGTAAAAGGTAGGATGGAAAAAGTATTCCAGAATGATGGATCTCATTGGACACAAATAATACTTGGAGAAAACAATACAGATTACTTGGTTCCTATTTGATATTTGGAAATATCTTCATGATTGTAAACAAATTAACAGAATTCACAGTATTATCTTGTGAATGGCGCCATATTTGTGAATATGAATATGAAAAAGAATATGATAGAACTTTTAATCTGTGAAATAAGACTTCATAGACCCGATAGATACTGTGAATGAAGCTACCCCTTCGTTTCCACTGGAACTAGGCAATCAAGAATATGATAGCATTCCAATGTCATTCACAATCATCATAGTTTAGTGAATATTAAAGTAAATGGAAAAATCCTTTATTTTGTGAAAATAAGTGATTATAGACCTTATTTTACCGAAAGGGACTAATACAATGTGTTAACACATAATGTGCGGCAAAGATGAGCTCTGAATAGCTATGTATGGATTATCTTCCACTTATCTCTGTATACACAATTCACATACTCACACTTATTTGGAATTTCAATGAATGTTCTTGTGAATAGGAATAGTAAAATCTAGTATAGAATAAAATTCAATTGGTGAAAACTTTGTCTGGAAAAGAACGAACGAACTACTTGTATGTTTTTACATACAATTCAGCTCCTGGTACAAAGGAGATCTTTCAGTGTAGATATGTATTTCCAGATGAAGCACTTAATCGGTTCAGAAAAATGTTAGCACTGGCTCCATCTTCATTTGATTTCAAGATTGATGTTTCAGATGAGGCGACAGGAGAAGAATCAAGCTTTCAAGTCAAGGGAAGTAGTGTTGAAGAAATGTTTGAGAAATTTCAAGTCTTTTTAGAAGCAAGTACAGGTTACATCTTTGAAACGACAGAGAAACTTTCTGCTGAACAGGAAATTGAAGACTCTGATTATGAATCTATGAGTAATTATGAAAAGCTTCAGGTTGTAATCTATGCATCATTCAAACATGGAAAATTCTCCTCATTGGATGTGGTAGAAATCTATGAAGGTACCTTCGAAGAAGGTCTTCCAAAGAGTACGGCATCTACATATCTTGCTAGGATGTGGAATAGAGGAAAGGGACACTTGGAACGTTTGGGTAATAGATCTGGATATACGTATCGTCTAAAAACTGAAGTTGAAGAAGTCCAGAAAGAAATCGAACGGGCAGAAGCAATACTTGCAGCAATTCAAGTTCGAATTGGAAAATGAATGATAAGGAGTCAGAGCCTTTCTTCAGATACACTGACCCCTTATGGAATATCATAACTGTATTACTTTCTCTTCTAGCTTAATATCAAGCTTTTCGAGCTCGTCGAGTATTGGATTATAGACCTCGGGCATTATTGGCCGATGGACACCAGTGAGATTGATTTTTCCCTCTAATATTAAACGACTAGCAATAGCAACTGGCAGTGCAACAGTTCGAGACATTGAACTGTCACTATTTGGAATACCATAATCTATCAGAGTTGAAGTGATTCTTTCTCGTTTTGTTGGATAATCAGCAATAAACTCATGATGCATCACAATCATATCTCGTTCCCCAGGTGCATACTGAAGTTTTTCTTCAAATAAATGACATAAAGCATCAAGATATGTCGATATTCCGTCTGGTATTGTTTCATCACTGAATAGGCCCAACCAATCTAGACGATCAATGATAGAGTCAGTTACTTCCAGATTGAGTTTCTTTGCTACTGCAGATTTTACATCTTCTCCATTCGACGAGAGAAGCTGTGCTATCATTTGGGAATAACTGAGATTCTTGAGTAAACGTTCTTCAATATCCAGAATACCCAAATCTGCAATTTTCTTTAAAGTTCCACACCATCCGATATTACGCAAGGTTCCACGAAGCATGGTTTTTGTTTCGGGGATATTGTAAATATCGATATATGAAAGACTGTCCCTGTTGGGATATCCTTCGAACTGACCCATTCCTGGGACATCCATTATCTTATAATTATCAAAGAGATCTTTACCAGGAATGAAGACTTCTTTTCCATCTCTAAGGAAATGAGCATCATTTCTACCTGCAAGTAATACTCCACGAGGACTCCAAGATAGTTTGTATCCATATGGATTATTATTTGCATCAGGAGCTGGGAGACCACCAGTAAATGAAGTGAAGCTTATGATTTTTCCATCTTTGTTGTGAACACTATCAATAATCTTCATGGCACTCATATGGTCAATTCCGGGATCAACTCCACACTCATTTAGTAATAGAATTCCTGCTTTTGTTGCTTCTTCATCTAAAGCTTGCATCTCTTCTGAAATGTATGATGCAGTGCAAAAGGGCGTCTTATGACGAATGGCAACTTTAGCGGCTTTCACATGAAATGTGTATGGCAAGAGAGAGCAGACCAGATTTGCCTCGGACGTAAGCTTCTCAAGAAGCTCATCATCTTTAGCAATGTTGAACGCGACAGCTTTTGCGTTGTCACAACCTTCAATCAGACGGTCAGCTTTTTCTTTTGTTCTGCTTGCCACAGTCACGTGAAATCCATGTTTACATAGATATTGGATATATGGGTGAGCAACAAGGCCTGCACCCAGACAGAGTACGTTCTTCATGTTTCAATTCACCTAGTTTGGTAAACAGTCTTTGAGATATTCGTATTTCTTGGTTAATTGTCCTTGATATACGATAACAGCATCAAGAAGTTCGTGTGGTAGGTCAAGTCTTTCAAAGGAAACATCAAAATTAGCTTTTGCTAACGCAGGAATGAAACTTAGAAGCGTGTCACTGAATGAAGTTGATGACTCAAGAGGTAGTTCACAAGGTAGATTGTCAACAGAAATTACAACTGGTCCATTTCCTGAAACACCTAGTTCTGCACGATCCTCATCAACAAGATATGTAAAAGCAGGTCGATCAGGTTTTGTGCATTTGACTGTGAATTCAATTGCTCCTTCTATATCGCATGATATATCACCCACGATACGCAGCTTCCTATTATCTTCCTTCCAGTGGCCTCGAACAAAGTCCTTAGTGATTAGGCGGGGATATTTTTCTGACCAGTAAATACAGTTCATCAAAATTGTAAGATATGGGAGATATTTCTGAAAATCACCTTTGTACTTTGTGAGACCATAATTGTAGTAATCTTGTAAATCAAAGTTAGAACTTGGGTCTATTGGAGCAACCATATGCTCTTCTTTGAAGATACATTTGTAGAGAGCTTTGTCATCCGAAGATAATTTAGAGAGATTATCGGGTTCTACTGTTTTATGAGGAAGAAGATCGAAAAGCTCCTGTGCGCCTTTAGACACGTTTCCGTATCCTGCAAATCCTACAACAAGAGGTGTTAATGAATTGGGAAAACCTTGTTCTTCTATTCGTTTACCCAGCTTCCTGAATTCGTTTTTCAAATCAGCGAGTGATTTTATGTTCATTGTTGGTTTCATTTCTGCAAAAGGGTTGGGTGAGATTCCTTCGTATTCAAGACGTTTTCCAAATGTCCTGAGTGTTTCTGATATTCCAGCAAGACCAGCCCAATTTCCAAAATAGATAAGGCGTCGTCCTTTTTCATTGACAACTTTTTCATAATCAATAAGAGTAGCACCTGTTTCTATAATGTGTTTAAGCATCTTCATGTTGTAATCTTGGCACTTGATTGTGTGACTAAAGAAAACATAGACTTTACCAGGTTCGTAGTATTCGATCGGTATCTCTTTGATTCCAAGTATAACCTTAGCAGAGCTTCCCTTTATATCACCGATCTCCGCATTTGCAATTGAATATTCATCAGTTGAGAAAAATCGTTGATCACTTGGTTCAACAATGAATTGGATTCCATGTTCTTTGTTTAGAAGTGCTGCATGTTCAGGAACAATTGCAACGCGTGTTTCAAATGCTTTTTCTTCCTTACGAAGACCAATTTTATTCATTGGAGCTCCTCCAAAGTTCTAAATGAAAGTAAGCCGTGAGCAAAAATAACCATGCTTTAACCTTTCCATTGTAGCTTTGTATTACACATAATAAAATTAGGAACATGTGTTCTAGTATCTGGTTTTCAATATGACAGCATACCTATACATCTATGATTGTCGAAATGCTCGCCAATCAAATGCTCGAAGAGTTTCATTCACAAAGGAGCTCTATGGATTTACATATTCATGGAAGACTAAGTCTGGTGTCAAGGAAAAAAGGAAAATTGGTGTTATAGAGGAATGTCCAGGATCTAAGTCAGTTGCAGATTCTGCAATATTTGTTCCTGAAGAATACAAAGTTGTCTTTGATATGCTGTTTGATAATTATACTGACATTCTTGATGTAATTATTTACGAAGTTGTTTCTGAAGTAAAGAATGAATTTTGAACACGTGTTCCAAAATCATTGCCACCCCCTAGTTTCCACTCGAAATTCAAGGATCGTAAAAAGCTAAATTATCCAAAAGTATAAATATACAATTATACAGCTCGCATTCATCTCCATTTTTTAATATATTATTAATGACCGCTCAATGATCTCTCCATTTTTTGTTCCAGTGGAAATAGGGGGGTATATTGCCAGAGAAATATTAACTAGAACACGTGTTCCATTAATTAATTTGTACTACTTGTAATACAAACGCGACCACTACCAAAACACTGATACACAGTTATAGTTTCGACGAGCTCGCCCTACAATAGGGTATATTGGAGGAACTTATTTGACTAAACCTAAGGATCTCCTCGAAGATACTCCAGGTAAGAAAGTACTTCTTCTATCAAACGAAGCGATTGCTCGAGGTGTATTGGAAGCTGGTGTTCGACTTGTCGCACTATATCCAGGTACACCAAGTAGTGAAATAGGAAACAATCTAACATTTATGGCTCCCCATATTCCTAACTTCTATTTTGAGTTCAGTACTAATGAGAAAGTAGCACTTGAAGTAGCTGGAGCCGCTGCAGTTGCTGGAGTAAGATCCATGATGGTTTGTAAAGGACCTGGTCTAAATGTCGCTGCTGATCCTTTCTTTTCATTAGCATATGTTGGTGTAAGAGGTGGTATGGTCATTGTCGTAGCTGATGACCCTAGTATGTGGAGCTCTCAAAATGAAAATGATAGTCGCTATTATGCGCTCATGGGAAATATGCCAATGATGGAACCAGCTGATCCCGCAGAGGCAAAATCTATGGTGTTAGATGCATACAAATTTTCCGAACAATTAGAACTACCCGTACTACTCCGAACTACAACTCGTGTTAACCATACCCGAGCACCAGTTGAGTTTGGGGAAATTATCGATCGACCAGCGAACATTGAATTTAAGAAAGAACCTTTCCGGTTTGTACCAGTTCCCTCAGTTGCAAGAAAAAGACATCCTTGGTTGTTAGAGCAAATTGAGAAAGCACGTGAAATTGCAGAAAAGAGCCCACTGAACTTTCTTGAAGGTAGCGGTGAACTCGGAATTATCACAAGTGGCGTTTCTTATAATTATGTAATTGAGGCACTTATGATTCTTAATCTTAAAGCAGAAATTTTCAAGCTTGGAATTACACATCCTGTTCCAGAAAAGAGCATAATCGACTTTCTGTCGAAACACAAACGTGTAATAATAGTTGAGGAGCTCGAGCCCTTCTTGGAAACACATACCCGAAGACTCGCACAATTAAACAAAATTGATGTTGAAATCTTAGGAAAAGAACAAGGCTACTTCTCTAGAGTTGGTGAGTATAGTCCCCGTATAGTCATTGAGGCATTAGCCAAGATTAATAATTGTAATACAAGTATTAATTGGGAAGAAATAGACAAGAAGAAGGACAAACTACCGGAGTTACCACCTCGTCCTCCACTTCTCTGTGCTGGATGCCCCCACAGAGCATCATACTTTGCAATTCGTACTGCAACCAGAGGTAAGGCAATCTATCCATCTGATATTGGTTGTTATACACTTAGTATAGCTGAACCCCTTGAAACAGCCGATATCTTGTTTGACATGGGATCATCAATAACAACTGCATGTGGTCTAGCACAGGTGACAGGGCAAGATGTTGTAGCTTCGGTCGGAGACAGTACATTTTTTGCATCTGTACTTCCAGGTCTCATAAATGCAGTTTACAACAAACATCCAGTGAACCTTGTAGTATTAGACAATAGAACCACTGCAATGACTGGACATCAGCCTCATCCAGGTACTGGAATCACGGGTATGCAGGAACATGTCCCACCAATAGATATCGAGGAGGTGTGCAAGGGATTGGGTGTCAAGTATGTTAAGACAATAAGTCCGTTTGAATCAATTGCTGGTATTGTTGGTGAGGTTCGAGAGATGGTTAAGTGGACTAGGGAAAACCAAGCACCAGCAGTGCTCGTATCAAAAGATCCCTGTGCACTTCTTACGGCTGCAGAACGTAGAAAATCAGGTGAACAGCCATCAAAGTACTATGTTGACACAGAATTGTGTACCGCATGTAAGAGATGCCTTAATCGACTTTCCTGCCCAGCGATGTATCAAGATCCCGAAACCGAAATGGCTGTTATAGACGAAACGCTATGTAACTTCTGTGGAACCTGTGTTTCTGTCTGTCCACAAGGTGCAATCAAACAGGAGGAGTGAAACAATTGTCGAGTATTACAAATAATACAGATGTGACTAACATTGCTATTACAGGTGTAGGTGGTCAAGGAGTCCTAACACTGGCAGAGATTATGGCAAAAGCGGCTCTTCAGGATTCTCACAATGTACGCGTAGGCGAAATTCATGGAATGGCTCAACGTGGTGGTCATGTTGTATGTACAGTTCGAATTGGAGAAAATGCTAGAGGACCTATTGTTGATTCAGGAACAGCCCACCTTGTAATCGGATTTGAACCCATTGAAACCCTTCGTGAAATCCATCTAGTCAGTAAAGATGGTATGGTCATAATGAGCTCACATGTTCAATATCCAGTAGCAGTATCAATGGGGAAAGCTGAATATCCTTCTGAAGAAATCATCAAGAATAATATTGGAAAGTTTTCTGAATCCATTTACGAATTTGATGCAATGCAACTTGCTCAAGAGGCAGGTAGTAGTAGATCAATGAATATTGTAATGTTTGGAGCGGTAATTGGAAGTGGAATCACACCAATAAAAAAAGAAACTGCAATTCAAATGGTAAAGGAAGCATTTCCAGATAAATATGCAGAAGTAAACACACTTGCATTTGAGGCAGGATATACAGCAATCCGTAAAATGCTCAAAAAGAACTGATTATCATTATTGTATTATCTGTAATACATTTATTAACTATGTTTCAATTGAGCAATGCCTACCCCTATCTGGCCTATTGATATACCCCCATCGCCTGGTGGGACTTCCTTGTGAAGAAGTAGGACCAAGTCATTTGAAGTCACATAATTTACTATAGCATCTGTGATTATTCTATTGAGCGCAACACCTCCCGAAAATCCAACATATTTCACCTGTTCATTTTCTGCGATATCAACAGCAATCTTAGCTAGTGATTTTCCAAGATGCCACTGAATAGCATATGCAAGGTTCTCAGTATGATGACCTTCCTTTTGAAGAGTCATTAGTGATTCAAATGATTTAGCAGTATCAAGTATGAGTCTACCATTTTTCTCCACCAATTCAGTTTCTATTGAAACATGAATATTTTTCTTGGCTGCTGCTTCAAGTTTCATAGGACATTCTCCATTGTATGAATTTGTATTGGACAGCTGTAGAAGAGCCGCTGCCGCATCAAGAAATCTTCCTGCGCTTGAACTAAAAATGGAGTTTATTCTCTGATCGATTGCACTAAGGATAGTTCCTATGGTTTTTCTGGAAATCACCTTATCTTGACTGATTGGCATATTCTTTGTAACCGCAAGTATCTCCTCTTCTTGTAGAAATGAACTTAATATTCCTACGAGAGGTCTAGCAGCATATATCGCTGACAAATCTCCACCAGGATACACCAGAGTATCGAGTCCTCCCAAATTATCAGAGTCTTTTGCATCACCGAACAAAATCTCGCCTCCCCAAGCAGATCCATCCAAACCATAACCATATCCATCTGCTGTAATACAAACAATACCTGTATCAAGAGGTAGATTGTGATCGATTAATATTGATGATAGGTGAGAATGATGATGCTGAACACGAAAGAGTGGAATGTCCAAACTTTTGGAGATTTCTTCAGCATGTATCGTGCTCAAGAACTCAGGGTGTAAGTCACAGATAATTCCGTCCAAATCATCAAGCCCAATAAGACGCATCATGTGCTGGTATGAATCAATAAGAAAATCCAAGCTATCTACATTGTTGGTGTCACCAATGTGCTGACCTGGGTATACTCTACCTGATTTGAGAACAGAAATAGTTGCTTTTTCTTCGGGTCCTAGAGCCAACAATCCATACGATTTGTCCAACTTATCAGCTGCAAGTGGTTCAGGCACAAATCCTCTTGCTCTTCTAATGAAGACTGGATTTCCAGGATATACCACTTTTATTACAGAATCATCTACACGCTGCTGGATTCTTCTATTATGGAGAAGGAAGTAATCAGCTATACTAGATAGAGAAGAAAGAATACTTTCAGGAGAGATATACATAGGCACCCCAGTGGGATTAGCACTAGTCATTACTAGAAAATCCTCTTCCAAATTCTGGAAGAGAAGATGATGCAATGGTGAGTATGGAAGCATCACTCCAACAGTATCCAACCTTGGAGAAATCATTTCTAGAGAATCATTTGGTAATACAATTGATACATCACTTTTTTTGACAAGAACAATTGGTCTTCTCCAAGATTCTAGAAGTGATTGTTCGTTCTTTGTAACTTCGAAATTGTTTCTCAATACATCTGAGTTCCTTGCCATTATTGCAAAAGGTCTCTGTGATCTTCTCTTTCTTCTTCTCAACTCTTCAATTGGTGATGGGTTAGAAGTAATAGTGACTAGATGAGTTCCTCCAATTCCTTGTATTGCCAGTATTGATTCTTGATAGAGTAATTTTGAAGAATACTGAATTGGTGTCTTTGTGTTAATTCCATTCCCTTTGTTATCATATAATGTATATTTGGGACCACAAACATCACATGCTGTTGTCTGAGCATGGTATCTCCTATCCAATGGGTTTGTATAACCTGTATTACAATTATCACAGAGTGGGAAATCAATCATTGTTGTTGTTGGTCTATCATAAGGAAGGTCTTTAATTGTGGAAAAACGTGGTCCGCATGCAGCACATGATGTAAAGGGATAATGAAACCATCTCGAATCACGATTCAAGAGATCATCAATGCAATCATCACATATTGCAATGTCCGGAGGGATAACTGGTATCGATCCTTCGTTTCTAGATGTTGATGATTTGATAATCTCAAAATCTTGGAATTCTCTATTTGCCTTCTTCCATTCAACAGTAAAAGAATCAATCCTCGATATCGATGGAGCATTATTTTTGATTCGTTCAATCAACTCTTTAATTTCATCCCTGTTACCTTCAACAACAATCCTTACACCCGCATCTCCTAAATTCAAAACATATCCAACTAGAGAGAGGTGTTTTGCTTCACGATACACAAATGGTCTAAATCCTACCCCTTGAACAATCCCATTGATGTGAATTGAAGCTCTTTCCAACAACTGTCTTATTCTCCGTGTTATCACTAACTTTCAATCCAGATTTTAAATCAGGCGAATTGGCAAGAAATCTTGTAGGTGCTCTTAAGGTATCTATCACACAAAGTAATGATGAAAGTTGCAGCCATCTTCAGATAGTAAGGGATACCTCATAGCAGAACCTAAGACAACTCCCTCAATTCTAGCAAACGTACCTGACTGTTTACGTAATGTACTGAAAGAATCTTCACAAGCCAGTAGTCGAAAGAAACGAGCGATACTAATCTCCAGCAATAGTTTGGCAAATCGATTTATTCTGGAAAGATGGGGTATTAGACCATCCCAGCGTCGTAGGTTCAGGAATCTTTTTTCTTCAGTAAGAAAACAATGTCGTAGTGTATTTCAGCACGTCCTAGCAAGAGGGAGATTCGAGTGGGATCTAGGGAAGGAACACTATGTTTTTGGAGTATACAAATTCGATGAAATTAGAGGTAACTTAATACTGGGATTTGTTGAAGTTTCACCCGAAGCTGAATGGACTCTTCCTAGTTAATACTTGTATTACAAGTATTGAATTGAGATTTGTACCACACCACTTAATTACCATTAATCAATGTATACAAATGTGTATCCGTATACATCCTTTTACAATCCGCTCCGGAAATGCAATTTTACTGAATTTGCTGGTCATTTTAAGCATGATTTCATCTCTTGATATATTGCGAGGAACTTGAATTGAGCGAAAAAAAAGAGTCCCAGAAGAGAACAACACAAGAAATCCGTGGTGCTGGAAGTGGAGCCAGAAGAGTCATGAATGAACCAATTCTCAAAATCCTATTAGATCGTTCATTTCTTACTAATACACAATTAGAAACTCTACTAATTGATCTAGTTGTAGAAGACCAGTTTGGTGACCATATTCCATACGAGGATAAAGCAACTATCCGAACAAAAGGAGGAAGTAAATCCCTAGGTGTATCAAGGGGTGCTTTTAATCGTACATTGAAACAGGCACGACGAAATGTAACACGTTGTTTATACACGATGTTACTTCTTGCATATCTAGATTTATTCGAATTTTCAGTATTCAGACCATTTGAAGAAATAGCTACTAAAATTGGAGATTACCGCAGAATTCGAGAGGTACTATCTGAGAGAGAAGGATTAAGTAACGAGGATTTAGAGAGTTATAGAACAGCAGAACGTACAATCACTGATGCACTAAATGAACTAGCTTCACCTCTTATTCTAAAATCTGAACTTTCACGTAAGAAAACTCCTTCTGGGAATACAAAGTAATAATAGTAATACAACTCTATGGAACAATTCCAAAAATAAAACGGCACGAATGTGTCGCATTCAATACACAAGTGACTGTCAACACAAATCGGTTCCAACCGATCCGAATCACCATTGTATCTACTAGAATTCTATTGCAATGAGGAGATAGAGATATCAAAGGTAATTAAGTATTGGTTGCTATTGAAACGATTTCACAGCCAATCGATTACTATTGATACGACACACTCATACATTCATGAGTCAAAATTATACATAGTTCTAATCCTAGAACCAGTGTTTTTGTATATGAAATCGATTTTCAATCCTATTGTAATACAACTAATACTTGTATAGGTATACAAAACTGTTATTCCATTTCCTTTTATGGAAAAATCAGTCAGTGATTGTATTGGAAGATGATAGTCCACTGAGTCGATTGCGAAGAGCAGTAAGGAAGAAGTTAGACGAAACAGATGAATTTGAGATTATACAAGAGATTACAAATGCAATTGGTGACCGACGAATACGTGATCTCGTTGATATTATTGCAAGAGAAGAGAGTACAAAAGGCTGGAGCAACGTTGTTGATTATTTAATTCAAAGTGAGAAGAATAAATATCCTGTGCCAGTTGGGTATGATGCTCACGAGCTTCAAATAGAGCCACTGAAATTTAGAGAAGTACTGTTCCAGTTTTTTGGTTGTAACGGATGGGAACCAGTAAATAGAAGCACTGGTAAACTGCTTGAGGAAGTACAAAATGCATCATCCAGTTTCGAAGCCACGAAACATTTCACAAATGAAATAGTTGCTCTAACTGAAGAACAAATTTCTAAATCAGACACATTATTTTTTGATCCATACTCACTAAATCATAATATTCCAAAAGCAACTGTGGAAGCAATGCAAGAAGCGCAGAATAAGGCCATTCAAGATGTAAGGATAACAAAACAAGATGGAAGTGTAGATGTTCATCCACTCTGGATGACAGAATATGGTCGACAGACCCTTTCAAATCTAGGAATTCATGGAACTATCATTGATGAGAAGGAATATGATATGGTATTATCTGTATTACAAGTATCAAAAACAGCCATAATTGGTCTTCGTCCTACAGAAAGTACAATTGATGACAAGATTGAAACTCCTGCTATCCCATCTAACAAGCTCTATAATCATCTACTTGAATCTATCATATCATACGACACCACAATCCTTGCAAACTTGGGGAGTCAACATTCAATACCAGTTCTGAATTATTTAATACATGACGCAATAGACCAATACAAAACCAAAAATGATAGCAATTCATTTCGCAATTTAGTATCAGCAATACGCAATCATGTAGCAATCAGACACCTAGAATCAATCCCTCTACTGAGCGAAGTTGCATTAGAAAAAGACAATCGTCTAGTCACTCCATGTGTTATGGCAATTGGAAATTTCTATGATAGTTCTGCAATAAGTTCACTTGTCAATATTATCTGCATAAGTAAATCTTCTGAGATTCGAGTTTTAGGCATTCGATCAATTGATAATATACGACCCAAATGTCCCGAGTCCCAAGAGGTAATTAGGAATGAACTTTCTCATAACTGCAGAAATGCAACTGAATTGCGAAAGTATTACAAAGAAGTATGGGAGAAATAAATCGTATTACAAATAATACGTACTATCTCACGACAGACATAAATTCTAAGCAGATTTGGAACAGCATATGAACAGTCCCAAGTCCATTAGGCAAAACAATATTGACATTTATTTCAATCCAAAGAGAGTTGCTCTTGTAGGTGCTTCCTCAGACTACCGAAAGCTAGGCAACTCAATTCTCATGAACTTACTAGCCTCAGAAATAGAGATTTACCCTATTAGTCGGACGGGCGATTATATACTTGGGACGAAAGTCTATCCAAGTCTTGCAGATCTTCCAGTTCCGGTGGACTTGGTAATTATTGCAGTTGCAGCAAAATATTGTCCCGGATTAATGTTCGATGTTAAGAATGCTGGTGCAAATCATGCAATTGTTATCTCTGGAGGATTTAGCGAAATAGGTCCAAATGGAGAACAACTAGAGAAAGAGCTTATAGATGCTGCAAAAAATGCAGGTGTTAGAATCATAGGACCAAACTGTGTAGGTGTGTCAAATAGTCGATTGTTTAATGGAACTTTTACCATGATGCCTGAAAGAGGGAATATCGCACTACTTTCCCAGAGTGGTGCACTTGGAGGAATGATAATCTATACAACTCGCGCCAAGAGAATTGGTGTGAGCAAGTTTGCAAGTATCGGTAATGCAGCAGATGTTGGATTCGTTGAAATTCTTGATTATTTCAGAGATGATTCAAGAACAAATGCAATCGCTATCTATGTTGAAGGCGTTGAAGATGGAAGACAATTTTTCAATTCTCTTCGAAATGCATCAAAGGAAAAGCCCGTTGTCATTTTGAAGGGAGGTAAAAGTGAAGAAGGAGGTCGTGCAACCAAAAGCCATACAGGTTCACTTGCTGGGTCTACTGAAATTTTTGATGGAATGATTCAACAAGCAGGCTGTGTGACAGCACCTACTCTTGATTCACTTCTTGAAATTTGCAAATTATTTGATTATCAGCCACTCCCTAAAGGTCGTAATATTGGTATCATAAGTAATACAGGAGGTGCTGGTGTGTTAGCAACAGATGCAGCCTCATCATTGAATCTAAAAATCACTCAATTCGAAAAAGAAACAAGCCATGAACTTCGGCAGGTCCTATCCCCGATGGCTTCTGTTAATAATCCAATAGATGTTGTTGCAAGTGGAGGTCGACGAGAATATCGTGTAGCAACAGAACTTCTTCTAAAGGATCCGAATGTGGATATGTTACTAGTTGTATGTGCAGTTCCAACTTTTGCTGGTATGACTCAAACTGAACATGCAGCTGGAACTCTGGAGGGTGTTAGAATGGCTGGCACTGAAAAACCAGTTGCCGGAGTGTGGTTAGCTGGAGATGTCGGAAAGCCAGGAAAAGATCTGCTTGAGATGAATCGAATTCCATGTTATGATGATCCTGCACTAGCAGCTCTTTGTATGTCCAAAATTTCTGAATATGCAAGTATGCGAGAAAGATCTAAATGATTGTATTAACAGTATTACAATTCAAAGATGTGCATGTGCAATATCAGGAAACTCATCAGCAACTGCTTCTCTAAGTTTTCGTTCAACCCACATGCTCAAATTAATTGCTTTTTCATTTCTTACAGCCTGCAAGCATGATCTAAGCTCAGTTGTAACACTGAAAGACATTATCGGGCTCTTTCTTTCTTTATTGGGAACTGCAACAGGCGTAACTTCTGCTTCTTTTGTCGAATCAGAAGGTCTATCATCATCATCACGTCGTTCTTCATCTTTTCTATACTTGCCTAGGACACTCATCATCTAACCTCCCTAAGGATTGTTTCGTAGGCTTCTGCTACAAGCCGTGCTATCTCAGCATCTACTTCTGGACTCCCAGATCGTTTGAAATTCTCTGCTGCAACTTGCTGACATCCACGAGCTAGCATGCGTATATCCCTAGGATTACCTTTTGCAGCAGCATTAAGAACAACAATAGCATCATCATGAAAAGGATAGACATCGAAATTGTTTGAATCAAATGAATCAATTGCACCTTTTGCATATGCAATTCGTCGTCCGATAAATTCTCTTGCTTTACCATCATCAAGAGATGGAACATCAAGTGGTTCCGTCCTATCCGCAATTTGTGGTAGAAAGTTTAACATTGCATTCCAATATTCAGATGTACCTGACATCACAAGAGTAACGATTGGTTCATCAAGTGCTGTTCCATAATCATCTTTCATTTCTTCGGTAGGCAAATCAGCAAGATAGCGAAGTTTATGGAATGCAGCTTCTTGGTTGTCTGCTACATCTTCAATAAAGAGAGCAGTCCGACTTTTTTCTTCAATATATCTTCGAACACTTTCTTGAGCAACAGCATCTATGATTTGACTGGATTCCCAAGATCTTCGATACTTTATTCGAAGAGAATCAGCGATAGCCGCAGACATCTGCTTTTCGTAAAGACCAGTCATTCCTACGTACCCAGTGATAAATTTGTTACCTCTCCGATCAGCCAAAGTAGGCAGGTCTCTGAGTGCTAATAACATCAAAGTACTTTTTCCAGATCCAACTGGCCCTCGCAAAAAGATATGTCTCTCATTAGTGATGATTAAATCAACAATTGAATCAAGAAAATCGGGATGTTCACAATATAGACGTGAGTCAGGCATCTTGAATCCTCTGAATGGACTAAAGCGAGCACCGATTTTTTCTTCCCAAGCACGTAGAGTTTCTTTACGTGTATTGAAGTGTCTGATAAGCGCGGACTCATGAATTGCTATTGTCATCGCTACGACCTCATCGTATCACAATTACTGCATGTAATACAATTTGTACAGTATGATTGATACATAAAGATTGTGAGAGAAATCTACGAATCGCACCAAGATAAAACAATACACAACCTTTTTGAATCGAATGAAAACGTGTGAATTGAGAACAGGTACTGTGTCTGGTCTAATTAATTAGGAGAATTTCAAAAATGGACGTTAGCAGGATTCAAAGAATCTTGAACTCTCTGATGATACTTAGCTTCTTGATTTTCGGCTTTCTTGCTGGAATCATTTTTATTGCAGATGCACCACTTGATAACACAACCGCATCTCTTCCTTTTGCTTTCTTGTTCATCTCAGCAATGACTCTGATAACAACTGGGCAAATTAGAGATAGTCCTCATAGAGTAGAGAAGTACGTCCGTGAATGGCTAATCATTTGTATTTTTGGAGTTGTTATTGGCGCACTTGCCTTTACACTATAATACATCACAAGAGTTTTAGGAAATAACTAAATCAGTGAGCCGCCACAATCTTAGTAATCATACAAGCAGAGAACGATGTGACTACAATGAGTAAAGTCCTGGCAGGCACCAAAACCACAAGAATGGAACTTCTTCGACTGAAGAATAGAATGCGTCTGGCAGAAAGAGGTCACAATCTCCTCAAGGAAAAACGTGATTCATTAATTATGGAATTCTTCAATAGTATTGCAGAGATAAAAGAGGCACGTCAAGCTGTAGAAGATGCTCTCTCGGAGGCATTTTCAAGTCTAACACAAGCAAAGATGATCATGGGACCTGCAAGAGTCATTGAATTTGCTTATGCCAGCAAAGTACAGACTGATATCAGTATTGCAACTCGTTCTATGATGGGTGTAAGAGTTCCAGTCCTTTCTGTAGAACAGCATGTGCCAGAGCTTCCATACTCACTTCCAGATTCAAGTGCACGTCTTGATACCATGAATATCAAATTCAGAGAAGCACTCAAATCGCTTGTGCGATTAGCAGAAATTGAATCCACAGTCAAACGACTGGCTCTTGAAATTGAGAGAACAAAGCGTCGTGTTTCAGCATTGGAAACAGTTGTAATTCCACGCCTTGATGCAACAGCTCGCTTTGTGAAACTTGCTCTTGAAGAACGGGAGAGAGAAGACTTTATTCGACTAAAGATAATACGCGATCGAATGGATAGAAAATAGTTTCTCCTAGTTCTGTCTTAGTTTCAATATGGCAGCCGCAAGGTCACCTTTTGTATCTTTTAGTGCCTGAGTTGCCGTTTCAATATCTGTCCCAGTTTGGCCTGCAACAAGTGCCGCATCCTCAATTGGAATTTCTATCTCTGGTTCTGAAATTGTATCTTCCTTTATCTGAGTGTTTTCAGTCAAAGCTCTTTCAGTCTTAATTCCAGATACCTGATAAGATTCAGTACCTGCTTGTTTAATTAGTCCGACTTGAGGACTAGAAATAACCCATTCCTTATCATCAAAACGGATAATCACCTCTTTGACACCTTTTAGATCTGACTGTTCAATTCCCATTTTTTTCATCATTCGTGCCATTTGCTTAGGTGACATTCCTCGGAATCCCATAGTACTTCCTCATCTTGCAATACTAAGTATAATGGATAAAACGATTATGCTTCAAACCCTTTCCTATCCCTTAGTAAGTTCAATATCAAATGTATAATGTAAAATGCCTGGAGAATAGTGTTTTACTTTTCTTACGTGAATGTTAGATAAATAATGAGAATCATTTGCCACTGTACTAATTGTATTACAATGAGATTCTACCTTAGCTGCAGGAATTGCTGTGTGAAGATGAATCCATCCTCCGTCAGAGGATAGTGTATCAAGAGCATCTGGAAGAAAATCCAATGTATTATGCAAGTAGCCCATTACAACTCTATTTGCACAATCTACAGGATGCACTTCTCTGCAGTCGCCGAGAAGCGCATCCATACGATCTTGGACACTATTGAGTAGAATATTCTCCTGAAGGAGAGAAAAAGCGCTAGGATTTATTTCAATGGCAGTGACCTTAGCTCTAGCCTGCACAGCAATATGAAGGCCAAACTGACCAACGCATGCGAACATATCAACAACATACTCATGGGAAGGTATTCGTTGAGGAAGAACAATTCTTTCTCTACGATTACCTCCCGAGAAAGTAAATTGAAGAGGGTCAATTCTAAACCGAACACCATTCTCGATGTGAGTAGTCAGAGTATTGGAGTTTCCAGCAACAAGTCTGTATGCAGGTCGTCGAGTAATACCCTCTGTAGGTCCCGTTCTTACTGCCACTGAGCGAATTCGCTTGTCATACTCCAAAGTGACTTGTCCAATCTGGGTAGCAAATTTCTCCATTTCAGAATTGAGAGTTAGTAGGGCAACATGTCCTACGAGATGAAATCCTTTAGGGATAGTCAATGTATCTGGAACAGTGTCACCGAGTCTTGACCTGAGAAATTCTCTATATTGCATATAACCTCAACAAGCACTGTATTTCATGCAGAACAATACTCTAGCAGTAGATACCGGATGGCGTGGAATCCCTGCCTCGTTGTTCGACCTTAACAATAGCCTTACGGAAGTGATCTTGAGTGACACAGGTCTGTCCTTCACGGATGGTAAACATACCTGCTTCTGTACATATCGCCTTGATATCAGCTCCAGTCAACTCACCGGTAGATGACACAAGAATATCAAAATCAACATTGGAATGAACATTCATGCCACGTGTATGAATCCTGAAAATTTCCTTTCTGCTCTCTGTATCTGGCTTTGGGAAATCTATAATTCTATCGAATCTTCCTGGTCGCAGAAGTGCAGGGTCAAGGATATCAGGTCTGTTTGTGGCACCAATAATTGCCACCTGTCCTCTGGTCTCAAATCCATCGAGCTCACTCAAGAGCTGCATAAGAGTGCGCTGGACTTCACGGTCTCCAGATGTCGCAATATCCAATCTATGAGAACCCACAGCGTCAAGTTCGTCAACAAAGACGATAGCAGGCGCCTTTTCTTTGGCCATCATAAAAATCTCTCTGACAAGCCTAGCTCCTTCACCAATGAACTTCTGAACAAGTTCAGATCCAATGACTCGGATGAATGTAGCATTGGTTTCGTGAGCAACAGCTCTTGCACTTAGTGTCTTGCCAGTTCCAGGTGGGCCGGTGAGAAGCACTCCTTTTGGTGGTTCAATTCCAACTTCTTCAAAGAGTTCAGGGCTTATGAGAGGCAACTCGACAGTTTCTTTAATCTCTCTAAGCTGGTCATGCAACCCACCTATATCAGCATAAGATATCTCAGGAGCTTCTTCAATCTCCATTGCACGAATCATAGGATCGCGAGAGGGTGGAAGTTCTTGTGTGACAGCAAAGCTCCGTTGGTTCAGTGCCACCCGCATACCAGGTTGGAGTTTGTCCTTTGCAATACTTGATGAAACATGAACCACAAAATTAGGACCTGTGGAACTCTTGACAACGGCTCTACCATCTTCTAGCATTTCAGAGATGGTGGCCGTTATCAAGGGACTCTGTCGGAGTTTCTCAAGTTCAGCTCGTAGAGTAGTTGTTTCCTTCTCTAAGCGGCCGCGTTCAGCCTGAAGTATTTGCTTTTCAGTTTCAAGAGCTCGTAGTCGGCGTTCAAGGTGCCTTGTATAGCTCTGGCTATATGATTCATCTTCAACTGAAGCTTCCTTCTTTGCATCTGTTGTAGGCAATTGAGGCACCTCAGCTTCACATACTTGCTTGAGTAATTAAGGATAACTCTTAGGGATACCGAGTAGCTTCAAAATGTACTAATTGTATTACAGAATCAATAAAAGAACTTGAAGGAGACCAGAATCATCCTTCACTAATCATTCGATTACTTGTCATGATATACATTATCGATTATTATTGCATATGCAAGAAGCATCATTCTTGGTGCCTGAGAATCGAGAATATGAATGACATACCTGTCCTTGAAGTTAAATGCAGGAGCAAATACATCACGCCATCTATCAGCCTTTTTAATCTCAGCATAGACCCTCTTCTTGTCTTTTGGGTCGGTAATAGCAAAGTTCCATTTAGTGACACCGCCCTGAGCCTTGTATACCATCCTATCATCAGCATCATACATATCTATTGAGCCGCGTAATGCAACTAGAGGGCGTTTTCCTCTTCCTATCAATTCACCATCAGGAGTCTTGACATCATAAATTGGTCGTGCGCTGACGAGTTTCTTGTTAATAACACATACTGGTGTTTCATCTACTTCTTCAAGTCGAATCTCAGCACGCATTGATATCAGTTTTCTTTTCATAAGGCCAATCTTGTTTCCTTGTGGATCGTAAATCTCTCCACCACCGAATTTCCAAGCTTTTTCATGAAGCACATAATATTCAATTGATTGATTAAATAGTGACACTGTTATTCACCCTACAGAAATGCGAATACAGAGCAATTTAAGCAAAATTAGGCTAAATATAATAAATTTCATCAATTGAGAACACGTTTAAGAGGCCTCAAGTCTATAACAGAGGTGGCACCACACGCCCACTTGGTAACGTACCTGTATGACACGGGTGTCATACAAATTCATATGCCTACAAGAAAGATTAAGTAGCACACACGGGACTGAACCAGTAGACCGTGGTGACATATTTACAGGTGAAACCAGATGCAAGCTCCCTATACCGATATTACGACATTTATCTACAACTTATTTTACCCACTCTACGAAATGTTCTGGCCCACGATTCCTTTTGGGCCACTAGCATGGTTCTTCGTACTTACTTTCGGGCCTATGACACTCATACTCATTGGAATGGTGATCAGAGGCCGCAGACGTGGTGGAGCTGGTGTAAATGTCGCTGAAGGTATTCAAAAAATCATTGCATCTACCGGAGATGTTTCTGCTGGTATGTCAGGTGCTAAGAAACTCAAATACATCAAGACTCCTGGAGATGCCCTAGTTTTTCTGAAAATCGAAGAGAATGCAATTCAGCAGGCTCTATCTGCTACTGATTATTATGCCCAACAGGGCGAGATTGATGAATCCATAAAGGAGAAAATCACTGCTACCTATCAGACCCGGCTTGATTCAGTACGAGCGGCAATGGCTAAGGATGAGCAGCTAAAGGAGATAGTTGACACAGATACTGCTATCGATAAAGCACGATCTGACTATCTACGAAAGATGGCCGCAATGACCGGTACCGAGGTTGAGGCTGATAGTGAGGAAGCCGGACCCGCAAGTGTTGGAATGCCAAGCTCTGCTCCGTCACAAGCTCCGGTAACTACAACACCTGATGCTGGTACTCAGGCTGCCGGACCCCCGAGCGGCGGTCCACCTGGCGGTCCTCCCGGAGGTGGTGTACCAAGTGGCGGTCCACCTGGTGGTGGTCCTCCCGGAGGCGGTGTACCAAGCGGTGGCCCACCCGGAGGTGGTGTACCAAGTGGCGGTCCACCCGGCGGTGCAGCTCCCGGAGGTGGTCCTCCTGGTGGTGCAGCTCCTAGCAGCGGTCCACCCGGCGGTGCAGCTCCCGGAGGTGGTCCTCCTGGTGTTGAAACACCAAGTGGTCCTCCTGGAGGCGGTACTCCCGGTGGAGCACCAGCTGCAGGCGGCAAGAGTTCTCTTCAGAGCGAGATGCTCGCAGAGATGGAACGTCTAAAGGCTCTCATGAGTGGGGACTAATCTCCCCCTCCCTCATTTCTTTTTGATTTTGCAGCTTTTCTACAGAGTCAATACTAGGTATTGTCAACTACTCTCTTTTTGAGGTTAAATACTCCTGTAGACACTGAAGGGTATGTCCGAGAAGAAATGGCGTTATATCGGTGGTCATCTCTACAGACTATCAGATGTATTCGACAATGGTTGTGATGCCGTACTTCTCGCACGGACGCTTAAACAAGATCGTTGTGTTGTGATTTCTAAGACGCCCGATGGACGATGGGCTGTATACTGGAGAGCGAGGGTTGATATCCCTGCCAAACACGAACTACCCTATACTACTGCATAGGCCTCCCGCACCCCCACATTGCCAA
>JAEORG010000325.1 GCA_016841005.1 Candidatus Thorarchaeota archaeon
ATATCAGTCAATTCTGAGGCAGTGATAATCGGATTGCTAATAATCCATAGTTCGAATCCACGCTCACGTATTGCTCCTGCAAGAAGTTTGAAATCACCGTCACCTGACACCACCACATACTTCTGCGTTTCAGGATATCGAACCATGTGTTCCAGAATGAATGCTGCCATCTTGTAATCCGCAGCATTATCCTTTGCATCTGGAACATGGATGAGATCGTATCCTAACTGATAGAGGTTCTCTGCTACCTTTCGACGAGTATCCCAGTCTGCAAATGCATAAGATCTAACTAGTCTTCCATTCTCTTTGATTGCTTGGGTCATCCTTTCATGTGTATTAGGCTCATCATGCACATTTTCTATGTCCCAAAAAACAGCCGTGAATGGTGGAGTTTCATAGTTTTCCAAATCCGCACCCAAACTGTGTGTGACTATTCTTCCTGATAAGCTCTAGGGCGCTAAAGGATCTCTCCTATCTAATTGGAAATTAAACTTATTCAAAACTAGATAGAATGAGTTAGAACAAAATCTAATGCCCTCTCGATGGCAACTCACTTTGGCCATTTGTTTAGGTGATATCCCTGTAATACGCTCCAATTTTTCTATATCAACATCTATTTCTTAACTATACCACGTATCTGAATGGCATATCCCGTAAGTCTAATATTTTAAGCTTTAGAGCCATTTCACGATTACATTTTGTGCATAATCTCAGTGTGAGTTTATATTGCATCAAGGTGAACGTGTTTTCATCTCATGAGGTAATCATGAGATTTCCACCCCGCGCGAATGTGCGGGGGAGTCGAATTTGAGGGAAATTCACTGAGGAAGGAGAAGAAAATCTCTAGAAGACATGCTTTACTTTTGAGCGCTATTTTTGTTTCATTAGTATTGGGAATCCAGCTTGTTGCAGCCACAGCGTGGGCTGCAGATGCTGCTAACGATGGTCCTGGAATTGTCATTCTTCAAATGAGTGATGATCCGGACACTAATTGGGCTGTAAGAGATTTGCAGCGGCGATTGTCGGAGTTCATAACTGATGACCCGTATTTTCCTGACCGGGTGCGGTTGGTTAAAACTAGTGATCCGTACATGGCTATGGAGCTAGAGCGCGAAATAGTTGTGTATGCTTCTCACGGTGGCCCACTCGGAATCGTCACAGGTAACCGCATTACCCTCTGGGAAACTATGGCAGATATTGTGAGTAATTCCAGGGCTATGATGCATCTCTTTACTGCATGTTCCAGTAGAAACATCATTCAATATGGCGATGAGAGCTCTGATAAGAAACTCTATACTGTACCAGGAGCGAGACCAGCTGAAGTAACCAATATTGAAGTGGTATCCACCATTATGCTGGCCTTAGGAATCAATGCGGAGCAAGTTGATGAATTTAGAACGAGTCAACTAGAACAAGCAAAAGAACTGGTCGAGTCGGGAGCTAGCATACATATTATGGACTTCGCACAGATTGTTCTGGACGAAATAGAATATGTCGATGACCATTATTCTGACTCCTATACCACCACTCATAGAGTCTATCGATACTCCGTGGAAACAACGCTATCAGGAATCCCTGGTTTTGTATCATTGCCACTCGATCTTCAATCTACCATTGTACAATACTATAGGAACTATATCGACGAATGGGGTGTTCCATGTGTACGTAATCTTGAAGCGTTAAGTATTACATACACAAAGAACTACCATTATGAAGCGTGGTGGGTATATGATCCTGAGCCTCCGCCGCCCGATCCCGATCCTGATCCGGATCCACCACCAGATGTGCCTCGTCCAGACGTTGGTGATCCCGAATTGTTCAGTGCAGCTTACATCCAGGCAGCTATTGCATCAGATGGACATTGGGAATATGGCCCAGATATCTTCAGTGGTGGGGCATATTCTGGAATCGTGATTTATGCAGGAGATGGATGTCAATATCTTCAAGTTGTCATCAACGTTACAGCAAGTGGTACGACACTTGATGCCAATGGCAAGACCAATCCTGAGTCTATCGCATTGAAACAGATTGATACCCGTGGTATCTACGTTCAAAAGCAGAAGGTTGATGGTGTGTGGCAAGAACCTGTTACAGGTCGGAATCCTTCTCGTACTGGAGGTGCATTCACCGATGCATGTCAGAAAGCAGATTATGAATACGATTCAACATGGCCAGTGATACCTGGTTTGTATGAAGCATCTGGAACACTCACATCTAATGGTGAATACTTGACTATCACAGGAGTCCCAACAGGAAGTTCCTGGCATGGCCCATCTTTTGTACAGACATTACCATCATACTTTAAGCTCAAGGATTTTGGTTCACTATCGGCTAATCTCTCATTAGTCCATCACGGTAGTAACTCGCCACTGAGTTTTACCGCAGTATCTCTCTATGACGTGAACAAGAAGGTTGTAGCAGTAGTAAATATCGTAGACTATTGGGGAGGTAGCCAGGATTGCGTCTTTCATGCAAGATATTACAAAGCTGATGGTACTGGTTATACTGTATCTACTGGACATTTTGTAGGAGACACTCAAGGAGTAGTTCAGGTTAGATATGACCCTCTTAGAGGAATTTTCGGTGATGCACCAGGCATTTCTGAAACCTGTCTACTATACAGAAATCAAATGGGCTCTGAAGGGGAACGACTCATTAAGTATCTTGTAATTCAATCCTACAGATATTCTACATATGCTGAGCATGATGAGCGTATATATAACATCCAACTAAGCTATGCAGGTTCTGAGTATACAATCTTTCATGATTCCTGTAACGATATGGATGACTTCGTGAAGAATCCTGATTTTCCATATGGTTATCGTTCAGATGGAACTCTTGGAGTCCCATCCGGGCAGAGCTACATGAAGTTCACTTCCATCGCGACCGGTACTGGTTGGCATGGTCCTATATATACACAGACACTGGATAGACCCTTCCGGCTCTATCAGCTTGACGACTTCTCGGTCATTGGAGAGATGGTTCAGAGTTCCAGTACCATGGGGTCCGTCTATGTGGCACTCTTTGATGAAACCATGAAGTGTGCCCTTTTGATCCACTGGGGTGATGCATGGGTTGGAAGCAAGAAAGCATGGTTCAATGTCTACTTTTATCCACAGAATGGTGGAACCTACTATCAAGAATCCGGCTACATCTACACCTCCTTCACGAAGACTGGCAAGCTCTGGTGGGATCCATTCCAAGGCGGTGACGGTGCTATCATGGCTTCCATTGACGGGTCTGGTTCATCCTACCCGATTGGAGAGGTCGATAATGCATCGAGGGTCATCAAGTATATCGGGATATTGGGCTATCGATACAGTAGCTACAACCTGGTTGATATGCGAATCCATGACATCAACGTGATCTGCGATCTGAACGAACATGATCCAAATGCACCTATGATTCCACCACCAACGCAGGATCCCCCTCCAGGTGAAATTGAGAATCCTACTTCATATGATGGTACAAGTAAAGGCCCGTCAGATGATGGAGCAGGACGATCATTTACTGCAAACTGTGAGCAAACTGCAAACAATGCCGTAACAACTGAATGGCAGGGATGGTGGCCAACGTTGCTTATAACATGCACTTTAGCCATCTATGGTCTGTCTTTCGTTCTGCAGATGAGTGTAGACATTCTAGGATCACTTACAGTGTCCAGCGCAAGTCTAAGTCATTCTGCTCTAAATTCTGCGAGTGATGAAGATCTACAAGCATCTACAGACAAGATTATGGGATTAAGCCCGGTGAAATTCTATAGCGTTATTGCATGGGCTGCAATGTTATCTGCAAAATTCTTTGCTACATTTGGACTTCTTCCAGCTGCTAGAGCTCTATTTACAGCATCATTACTCGTCTATGTCGGTGCATCAATAGCAATGATAGTTTCGATTGCCCAAGCATACTTGGATGGATCTATGGACTACCTTGATGCTTTCATTGGTTTAACTACATTGACATGGGGAATTGTATTTGCTGGGAATACCATATCTACTACTGGGATTTTTGGCCGAATATTCAGTTGTCTCGACAAATATAGAAGTGGTCCACTAGAATCATGGGGATATCACGATACATTCTTCATGATGTCTAGGGTGCTTGTATTGCTACTAGGATTTACAGTTGCAGCAGGTATCTTCTTCAGTGGACCAAATTGAAACCTAATCATTAGAACAATCATGAATCAGGATGGGAACAAAATGGCGATAGATACTACTCTTGTACTGGTTGTCTTTGCACTTTCTGCAATTCCGTACTTGATTCTTGGTGTGGCTGAAATCATGACAGGGAGTTACAAAAGGAGGATACTACAAAAGAGAATATCGAGATTCTCTGAGCTTCCATATTTAGTGAGATTGCACGGGATGCTCGTTCGTAGGGCATCAATCAATCTTCTGGTTAATGTGGCTATGGTACTATCCTTTTTCGGTATCCCTATCCTTTTTGTAGGAATCGTATGGCCTGACGATTTAGTACTCTTTCTTACTCAACTCCAGTTTTGGATTTTCTTCTGGTGCGTGATAATACTCTTCAGAGTGGCATGTAACAGTCCCGATCCAACTGGAGGTTTGGAAGAAGCATACGAACTGCTGGATACTAACAATCATGAAGCAGGCTCATAATTCGAAGTTTCAGAAATGAATTGAAGGAGATTCGTCTTCTTCAATTCTAATTTTCGATAATGCATCTAGGGTCATCAAGTATATTGGCATTCTAGGTTATCGTTATAGTAGCTAGAATCTCGTCGATATGCGAATCCATGACATCAACGTGGTCCGTGACTTGAATGAGCATGACCCTAATGCACCAACAATTCTGCCTCCAGCTGATAATCCTCCTGCAGGACAAGAACCTATTTAGACGATGTCTAAATAGATACTAATTGGTTGTATTCTCTAGTCCTTTTTCTTCAGAAGACGATGTGATATTGATCAAATCGGATTTTATCCTATGTTCTGCCAATATTGATTCAACACCGTCAAGACCCATCGCTATGGCAAGCAACTCTGTATAGTAGAAGACAGGAAGTTTAAAGTCTCTCTCATACATCTTGTTAACTACACGTTGCCCCGCTTCAAATGATATGAAACACGTGGGACAGAACACCACTGCAGCATCTGGTTCCACCATCATCATACTGTCCATTTTTTCTTTTAGGACACCAAATGATACATCCCGATTTGTCCCCCGAATGCCTGCGCCACAACACATCACCTTGTCCATATATTCCAGAGAATCAATGCCAAGCATATCTACAAGATCATCCAGCTTCATGGGACTTTCCGCATCATCAAGTTGCAATATTTTCTCAGGCCGTAATGTATGGCACCCTGGGTGAGTTACTACTCGCATGTTGATTGGATTGACTACCTTTTCTGTAATCTTTTCTAATCCGACTTCATCGTAGAGTACTTGTTGTATATGATGTACTTTCACTTCTCCCTTGTACTCCTTTCCAATGCTCTTTAGAACTTCATTAACTGTAGCTTTCTTCTGGGAATCAGTTTCTAAGACATGTCGCGCCATGCTCAGAGACTCAAAACAACCTGAACAAGCTGCCAGAATATCTACACCAGCCTCTTCTGCCAAAGCAAGGTTTCGAGCTCCCATGGTTAACCAGGTTGGATCGGAGAATGAACGTACGCTGTTTGGTTCAGGACAACATGTGAATGGCAAATCAATTAACTCAATCCCAAACTCTGGCGCTATCATCCGTATTGATTTTTCAATAAACGGAAGCCTATCAGAAATAGTACATCCTGGAAAGAACGCATATTTCACTCTACTCAACCTCCGCTTCTCGATATCTTGTAAGCCTGTCTGTCGCACCTGTCAATTCGAATATTTTCTGAATTTCATCAACATTAGGCTTTGGTAAATCTGGTAGACCTAGTTCCTTTCGTTTTCTGTCTGTTCGTGGAGACGCTTGGGAAACCTTGCCTGTAAATCTTATGACATCCATCATTTCTATTATACCTGAAGGAACTTTCCCGGTCTGCGAACTTAGATTCTTTATATCCATCAATATCTCACTTAATGCTACACCCATTGGACACCTTTGTTCACACATCAAACAATACGCGCATGACCATTCTCTTCCTGTGACTTCAACAGAACCTGTTCGAATCACCTCATCAACAGCTAATCTGGGATTGAATTCAGGAGCCACTCTAAAGACAGGGCACGATGCCGCACAGATACCACATTGGAAGCAAGGCTGTGCATGCTCTTGAATCTCGCGAATTTTCTCTGCATCATTGGATTTTTCCACAGGACTCACTCCTTTTCCTTTGTTTTCTTCCTGGTTGCAGGTTTCTTCTTGGCCGTTGTTGTTTTCTTGGTAGTCGTCTTAACTGGAGTCGACTTCTTGGTCTTAGGTTTTGGTTTTGTTGTTTTCTCAGATTTTGGTTTAACCTCAGCCTTCTTCTTTACTGGTTTACTCCTTACTTCCTGTGCATGCTTCAGAGCGACCTCAGACATTCCTGTCATTATACCTTGCCATTTTTTCCCCTCTCCAGCAGATACCCACTCCACTCTAAATCGTTCATCGTCAATCCCATTTCTTTTCATCCAGCCTCTGATTCTTGGCTCACGTTTTGCCATCCAATGGTTACCAGTTTGGAAATGGCAATCTGCAGGTAAGTGGCATCCAGAGTATAAGACAGCGCCAGCTCCTTTTTCAAAGGCATGTTGAGCAAACATGACCGGATACCTGCCAGAACACATTGCTCTGATTACTCGAGCATTAGTCGGATATTGCATCCTAGATACACCCGCTAGGTCTGACCCTCTATATGAGCAAAATGCACATGCAAATGCTACAATCTTCTCTTCGGGCTTTTCATTTAATGCAATGTCAATTTGAGCCATCATCTGCTCGGTGGTGAAGTTTGGCATGTAAATAGCATCTTGTGGACAATCTCCAGCACAAGTTCCGCATGCTTGACATAGAGCTCCCATCACTGTGAACTTACCAGTTCCGTCCTGACTAATTGCACCGTAAGGGCATCGTTTCACACAAGTTCCACATCTTGAGCATTTATCCTGCTGAATTTTTGCTGCTAGAGCCTCAACTGGATATCTACCTTTCTGGAGAATTATCGAAGATCTTCCTGCAGCCGCGCTAGCTTGAATGACCGAGTCTCTGATATCTTTTGGAGATTCTGCGCCTCCACAGATGAATACTCCTGCTGATGAGGTGTCTACTGGTCTTAACTTTGGATGTGATTCGATATAAAATGAATCTGAAGTTACAGATACTGGGAGAGGCACGTCACCAGCTTTTCCTTCTGCACCCATCGATAAAATGACCATATCAAAATCAGTCATTAGGAGTTTGTTATGCGTTGTATCTTCAACACTGACTCGTAGATTCTTAGTATGCGGATATTCTTGAATCTCTCCTACTCTTCCTCGAATAAATTTGACACCCTCTTCTCGAGCTTTGAGATACTGTTCCTCGAAGTACTTACCATGCATTCTGAGATCCTGGTAATAGATTACCACTTCGGTATCAGGATAGTGTTCCTTAATTAAGAGGGCACACTTTACGGATTCCGCGCAGCAGAAGTTTGAACATGCATCACGGGTTGCTATATCTCTGGAACCAACACATTGTACAATCGCAACTGATTTTGGTTTTTCAAGACTAGCAGGACAAATCAATTTGCCCTCTGTTGGTCCTGCAGCATTAATGAGCCTCTCAAACTCCAATGTTGTTATTACATTAGGATACTTGCCCCATCCTAACCTTGGTATTTTCTCAGGTTTTGCAGGCTCAAAACCAGTAGCAAGAATGATTACACCTACATCAAACTCGAAAATCTTGTCTGTGTCCTCAGGTATTACTGCTTTCTGCTCACATTTTTCATAGCACTTACCGCATCTGAGCAAATCCATACCAAGACAAGCATCCGTATCTATAACATATGATGATGGGACTGCTTGTGGGAAAGGTATGTAGATGGCCTTTCTCCACGTGAGGTTTTGGTCGACACGACTTGGTACATCAACAGGACAGACTTCAACACACTCAGCACATGCTGTGCATGCATCTGGGTCAACATATCTAGCTCTCTGTTTTATCTTCACGTTGAAATTACCAACATAACCAGAAACCTCCTGTACTTCAGCCATTGAGAAGACTTTGATGTTTGGATGCTGAATAACATCTACCATCTTGGGACCTAGAATACATATGGAGCAGTCATTCTGCGGGAACACCTTATCCAGAATAGCCATAATGCCTCCAATCGTTGGCTTTTTCTCGATTAGGTACACCTTGTAGCCCATATCTCCAAGGTCGAGGGCAGCTTGCATTCCTGCGACGCCAGCACCAACAATCATTGCGGCTGGAGTAACAGGCACATCTAACTCAGGCTGCGCTTCAAGTGTCCTTGCTTTTGCTACAGACATAGCAACAAGTTCTTTCGCTTTTTCTGTTGCTGCTTCAGGATCATCGCGATGGACCCACGATACATGCTCTCTAATGTTTGTCATAATACAGAGGTAGGGGTTGAGGCCTGCAGCTTTCACAGCCTTCCTGAATGTAGGCTCATGCATTGTAGGTGAACAACTCGCTACTATGATTCTGTTTAGGTTCTTCTCCTTTATTGCTTGCTGGATTTCCTTTTGACCAGGATCCGCACACGTGTATGTATTCACTTGAACATGAACCACGTCAGGAAGAGTACTGACATACTCCGCAAGAGCATCAATATCCACAACAGCACCGATATTCTTCCCACATTTACAGGGAAACACGCCTATCCTAAGTGCATCATCGGCGGAAGCAACCTGGGCTTCAGCTCCCGTTTCACTATTAGGTGCCGGGTCGCTAGTAGTCATCCTTGCACGTTCCTCTTATGTACTTGAGATTGGAATTTCTTCAAGTCACTAGTTGACCTCAAACAAACAGAATGCGTAATAAAGGTTGAGAACAGAATCGTTAACTTCATGGATTGTGACAGATAGCAAACAGCCTCTGAAATTATCGAAAGTAATCAACGTAATCTACTACAGATACCTTGTATCACTACTCAAACCCCTCACCGACAGGCTCTGCTTTGCCAGTCGCAAGTTGCCAGGTATTCTTACTCTTTGACCACCACAACGATATAGGTTTCTCATAACGTAGAAGGTCGACATAGTTCTGGTATGTATCATGCGATCTGAAAATATACACAGCCCTCTCACCAATGTGATCGTCCCTTATATGATTTGGATAACGGAATGAAGGAATCTTTTCCTCATCGAGGAAGATGAAGTATACTTTCTTGAACTCTTCTGTATTCTTCGGATAACATGTGATGATCGCTGTAACTAATACTTCATGGTCTAATAAATGACTAAAATCTCTCTTCTGCCTTTGTAAAAATATCCCATAACTCACAATATTATACTCAACTGGATCGTTCAATTATATAGCCTCTGAGATTTATCTCTATACAATATTGGTATTGAAACTTTTGCAAAAAGTCTGGAAAGATAGATATCTTCTCTTCACGCCGTATAGATCATGGTTGATTTTTCTGTTGCTGGACCAATTATTGGATTATTAGCCGGGATTGATGTAATCCTCCACTCGTACTTGGATTTACAAAAAATAAAGGTGAAAGACAAGTTTCGTTTCAGAGAACCATCAACATCCATTCCTGGTTTGGCTATGGGTGCAGTTGTTTTGTCTACATTACTTTCCTTTTTACTGGTTTTTATAATTCCTCTATCATGGATTCTCAACATCGAGTTCTTTCAGTTGTCCATATTGCTTCCTCTTTTTTCTTTTCCTGATGTCATATGGCTTAGTGGTTTGGTATTTCTAATATTTGGCATCTTACTGCATTCTTGGTCAAGATATGTAAGACAAGAAATGGCTGCATCGTGGGTAATGAGTGAAGAACATAAGTTAATCACAACTGGTCCCTATTCGTATGTAAGACATCCGTCTTACACATCGTATATTTTCTGTTTCATTGGATTGATTTTGATTTTACCTTCGTTGGTAACAATGATTACTTTGACAGGGATATGGGGATATTATGTAGTATCTAAGGTTGAAGAAAAACATCTGATACAACATTTTGGCGAAATTTACAGTGAATACATGAAACGTACAGGAAGATTCCTACCCAAAATTATGGGTTGAAGTAATCGAACCCTCTTACCAAAAGCGTAAAAAAGCCGGTTTTCACACGAGCCTGTTACCCGTGGAGGTCATTTCATGTCCGGCAAAGTCTGGAAATATATTACAGAGAAGATAGCAAGCGATGGTGCTTTGCATTTCACATTATTAGATCCTGATCCACTCTCTACTAATTTACAAGAAGTAGTGGAGACTGCGGTAATTGCGGAGAAAGCTGGAAGTGATGCTATTATGATTGGTGGAAGCACAATCTTTGGATACATCGATGAATCTGTAAAAGCAATGACTGATGCAGTTGATATTCCTACAATTTTGTTTCCAGGAAACATTACAGGTGTTTCAACTCAAGCAAATGCAATGTTCTTCATGAGCCTTCTAAATAGCACAAACCCATATTGGATTGTTGGAGCTCAAGCACTCGGTGCACCGGGTATTAAGATGAGTGGGATTGAAACCATTCCTATGGCATATCTCATGGTAGCTCCTGGAAAGACTGCAGCGTGGGTGGGAGATGCAAAGCCATTTCCGAGAGATAAACCAAAAATCCCTCTGATGTATGCACTTGCTGCAGAACTCATGGGATTCAGGCTAGACTACCTTGAGGCAGGAAGTGGTGCTGAAGGAGGAGGTGTTCCAAGTCCCATAATTTCCATGATTACCCAGTATGCAGACATTCCTGTAATCGCAGGCGGCGGGTTCAACTCAGTAGAGGACGTCGTCCGTGGTGTGGAGGCTGGTGCCTCAATTATTGTTCAAGGAACATATGTCGAAAAATACGCTCTTGAGGATAAAGGTGCAGGATTAAAGAAAAGGGTAGAAGGATTGAAAGCTGTAGGCGCGAAACGGGTGTAATATTGATATGTATTCGAACTGCTCAAGTTTAAATACTAGTCACTATGTAAGAACGATAACCTAGCCATGGGAGAGTTACCGCCGTGTCTTCGAAGACAGAGATTCTCACCGGACTTCTTGAAGATCTTAGTAGAGCATCGCAAGGAAATGTTCAAGCGAGCCTCATCATTTCTAGATCTCAGGGATTGACTATTTGCTCACATTATCCTGAAAGTATGGATGTAGGAAGTATTCCCGAAGAAGATGTCATTGCTGGTCGGACAACCCAGATTCAAATGGCAACTGCAAAAGTCTTCAAGGAATTGAAGAGGGGCCCTCTTGTACGTATGTTAATAGAAGGTGATAATGGCTATGTGATTATTGGTGGAGCAGGTGAGGATGCCATCCTCGCGGTACTTACTAATCGCAAGGTCAATCTGGGTTACCTTTTCTTCATGTTGAGCAAGATTGCGCGACAGATTGGTCAGACTCTCTCATAACTCCGAATGAGTCTATGATATTACATTCCGTCAGTTTTATGTGTCTATATATTAGCAGCGGAGTTTAGTTGAAGGTGAAAACTGTGCCTGATGAAAAACCAAAAGAATCGACTGAAACTGAAGAATCCGATGACCCTTGGGATAAATGGAAACGTGCTGGAGTAATTGCACGAGAAGCATTAGAAATCGCACGACCAATGATACAACCGGGGATAAAGGTTCTCGATATAGTACAGGCAACAGAGACACACATACTAGAAAATGCAACTGGAATTGCATTTCCGTGTAATGTTGCAATAAACAATGTTGCAGCACATTATACATCACCACTAGATGATGAAACAGTAATTGCAGAAGGTGATTTGGTGACAGTAGATGTTGGTGCACATGTCGATGGGTGTATCTCAGATTCAGCTTTCACCATAGCACTCAATCCTGACCATAACGATCTGGTAAAAGCTGCAGAGTCTGCAACGACTGTAGCTATAAAGATGATGCGTGTGGGTGCCAAACTCAATACCATCGGTGCTCTTATAGAAGATACCATTGAGAGTGCAGGATTCAAGCCTATCAAGCAGTTATCTGGACATCAGATGAACGAATATGAATTGCATGGAGAAAAGCAGGTTCCTTGTGTTTCCGGAAAGGCTGAAGCAGTTGTTGAAGAAGGAGAGGTCTATGCAATTGAAACCTTCGCGTCAACGGGGTCAGGTAATGTTAGTGACCTTCCCAATCCTCTCATCTATCAATTGCTTCCAATTAGGGTTCCTGTGAGACAGAGAGGGTCTAAACAATTCTTGGGTATTGCACGTAAAGAATACGGTGAATTTCCATTTGCCAAACGTTGGATTGCTGAAAGGATGGGACGCGCAAAAATCAATCTGGCAATCCGTGAATTAGGTCAGAATGGAGCTTTAATAGCACACAATATTCTTGCTGAGGAAAAAGGTGAATTCGTTGCCCAGCATGAACACACTGTACTGATAACTGAAAAAGGCCGAATTCAAACAACCTGATATGAGTAAGATACTCATTATTGACAGTTCGTGAGGCGTCGATGAAAAGTTCGATTTCTCACAAACATTAAAAGCATATTCTCCAGAAATAATGGAGTGGGCTCGGGAGTCTGTCTTATATATCCATGACTCTTCTACAAATTCAGGCAGAATTTTACTAGCTCTCATGTTTAGGAGGATACTGCGTGGATCAGATGGGAGGTTCATCGCCGAGAAAGAGTTCTGCCCGGTCATCCGAAACCGCTCCGACATGTACTGAGTGTGGGTCACAATCACTTGTTGAAGACCTAACACGTGGGGAGCGTGTATGTGCGGATTGCGGATTGGTTCTATCGGACCATAGGATTGACACAGGCGCAGAATGGAGAGCATTTAGTTCAGAGGAATCAGATGCTCGTAGTAGAGTTGGAGCGCCGATGCGTTATACTGTGCATGATAAAGGGCTATCAACAATAATAGATTGGAGAGATCGAGATCATTCAGGGAAAAAATTGAGTCCCACTCGGAGGTCGGAAATATACAGACTCAGGAAGTGGCAGATCAGGTCTCGTGTACATAGCTCTTTAGACAGGAATCTTGCACAAGCAATGTCTGAATTGGAGCGTTTGTCATCTCAATTAGGCATTCCAAAACCAATCAGAGAGCATGCCGCTCTTCTATACAGAAAATCTATACTCAAAAAACTAGTTCGTGGTCGCTCCATTGAAGCAATGGTTGCTGCGACTTTGTACGCAGCGTGTAGAATCAGACAAAAACCCAGACCTCTTGATGAGGTTGCAGATGCATCTCGTGTTGATAAAAAGAAATTAGGGCAGTGTTACCGTCTTTTGCTTAGGAAGCTGAACATTCGAATACCGCTATCAAACCCTGTCGATTATATCTCAAGATTTGCGACTGAGCTCTCATTATCAAGTACAGTGCAATTACGCACTGTTGAAATCCTAAAACAAAGTAGGGACATTGGTCTCACGATAGGGCGTGACCCACTAGGTCTTGCTGCAGCCGCAATTTACGTAGCATCAATCATGTTGGATGAACGTCGCACACAAAGAGAAATTGCTGAAGTAGCACGAGTAACAGAGGTCACTGTACGTAATCGGTATAAGGAAATCGTAAAGAAACTTGGAATTGATACTCTTTCAATGTCCTAATCTTCTCTCATCTAAAAGACTGAGGCCACCTCTCTCTAGAGAGGATTCGGCCGTCAAAAAGGAGGGTATGTCATCTTCCACTTCTTTGAAATGACCAATCCACAGCAATCTGCTCATCTGGGAATCCGAGCTTGGAGAGAACTTCAATTATCATACCACGATGATCTCCTTGAAGCTCAATATGGCCATGCTTTGCAGCACCACCACATGCCAGTTTTGATTTCAGTTTTGACGCAAGGTCGCCCAAATCAATGTTCTTGTCAAAACCTTCAATGACAGTATAAAGTCGACCCCATTTTCGTCGTTCGATATTCACAGTTATACGTGCCTCCTCCTGCGCGATTGTTTCGCAGACACAAAGGTCTACAGGGAGGCCACAGTTTGCACAAATTCCGCCTTCATCAGACACTAAGTTACTTACTCCTAATAGTTGGTTTAGCACTATTGCTAGTTAATATAGTGAGCCGAGGGTACATATAAGTTGTATCTTGGAGCATTCTTTCGAGTTTAACAAGAGTAAAGTGAAAGAATGTATAGAATTCTATTACTCATGACTGAAGATGTACTAATTGTAGATGCACTGAGTGCTGGTACTGGACAGAGAAGGAGTTCAAGAGACTCAATTGGTTGTGGCCCTCGTTCAGTTGCTGGAGTGATGGAGTCTAACAATATAAACTGCAGAATAACAAGAGTTGAGGCTCTTATTCAGACTCCTGGAAAGGTGAGAAGATTCGACCATGTTGCAATAAGTGCGATGTCTATGGATCTACCAGTCGTCAAACAAGTCATTTCCTTATGGAGGAAGAACAAGTCGAAAGGTAGAGTGCTATTGGGTGGTCCAATAGCTTCTGACCCTACTACTGTATTGAGAGAAACAAAACCAGATGTTCTCATTATAGGCGAAGGAGAGGCAACGCTCTCTGAACTCCTTAAGAAAAACTATCTGACAGAGAAAATACGCCTGTCTGAGATAACTGGTATTGGTTATGTGGAAAAGAAACAGGTTCACATCACGGTTAAGAGACCTCTATTGTCTGAGAACGAACTCTGGATTCAATACTCTCCTTCTACCACGCGAGTCATCGATTATCCCGCATATCAAGCTAGCAGAATCTACGTTGAAACCGTACGCGGATGTTCCAACTTTAGACGTACAAGATTAAAACTCCCAGATGGACGTGAATGCAGCGAATGTGGGGGCTGTGATGCTGAGGATCCGCAAGTGCGACTGGATTGCCCTGAGGACATTCCTCCAGGTGGTGGATTCTGTAGTGTTCCCTCCATTTGGGGATTTCCAAGGAGCAGACCTGCGGATATGATTGTTCGAGAGATTAAAGAACTCTTAGAACTCGGTGTACACAAAATAGTTCTCGAAGCTCCTGACTTTTTAGATTATATGCGGGAAGGATTACCTCTCTCAATGCCCTGTTCTCCAGAAGCGAATATTCCCGAGATTGTTCATCTCTTAAAGAGGATAACAGATCTTCCGGAGATGAAATCAGGAACCGCCTATCTTGCCATAGAGAATATGAAATCTTGTTTGTTTACTGAAGATGTTGCACGATCACTATCTGGTATCCTTCCGTCTACGTCTCCAAATATTGGACTTGAAACCGGATCGGAAACACACTCAAAATTGATTGGAAAGTGTGGGTCTCCGAAGGACGTAGTAAGGTCGATACGACTTGCACGTGAGTTTGGTATGAGCCCTTTTGTTTACTTCATCTATGGACTTCCTGGAGAAACGGAGGAAACAGTAGATGAATCAATCAAAATAATGAAACAAGTAGCAGAAGCTGGGGCAGAGAGAATAATTCTCTATGGATTTCGCCCCCTTCCAGAATCTGCATTTGCTGATTTTCCCTCTCCCGCACCAAGTAATCCTTTCGCAGAAAGATTGAGAGATGAAGCAAATCGAATCAACAACGAGCGAAAGCAGAATTTTATTGGATTAGTCATTCGTGGCATAGCCGCAGAACCATCTTGGGATAGGTATGGATTCACAATGGTGTATCCTATTTCAGAGGGTCCAATTATGACTGTTGAAGGAGGATACTCTGCAGGAACACTCTTAGACGTCAGGATTACTGATATTCTGAGTCCTGGTCTTCTTTTAGGTGATGCTGTAAACTCAGAAGTTTAATTGTCGGAAGAAAAACTTCATATGTCTAGTAACTCGGTTGAACTTGTTTAACAGATAGTATTGTTAAATGAGGTGTCCTCCATGGTCTATGTATGTCACACTTGCAAAACTGAAGTTACTCCTGAGGGACTCAAAACTCTACCAGGAGTTAAATGCCCGTACTGTGGAGGTCGTATATTGTACAAAATTCGTCCTCCTGTAGTTAAAAGAGTTAAAGGTGTCTAGGTCATCTATCCTTTGAATATGAGATATGCAGCAGCTGCTAAGGAAGCTAAGAATAGGATTATGAAGAATGCTGAGATTAGCTTTTGTCTGTATTTTCTCCGCATGGATTAATTCTCTCCAATCAGTATCTTCCCTAATTGCTGCAAGCCTTCGAGTCCTCTTATCTCAGTTTCGAACAAAGGCACTTCTGTAATATGAAGGTCATTGAATAGGTCTCGAATATCCACCAAATTTGTTTGTTGCATGTTACGGCGTGAAGAACAAAATCTACAATCAGGATTTTCCGGAATCAGTTGATTGATGACTAGATTTGATGCTGGAATGTGCCAAGCATTTAAACTTCCAAGCAATCGTTGTGTTTCAAATACTGACATTGCTTCAGCTATTGATACAACTACAAACTGAGTAACCTCGGGATCTGATAGTTCAATTCTCGCTGCTCGAATCTTCTCTTTTGTCACTTGTAGCATCTGCCATGCATTATCTTCCTGATCCGCACCACCTAGCATTGACCTCAGACCGGCCATCATTGAACCCAGTCTCTGTCTAAGAGTTAGTATCTTTCCAAGCCAACTATCTAAGAGGTCAGGAAGTTCGAGGAGTTTCAATGTGTGTCCAGTAGGTGCAGTATCAAAAATTACTCTGTCGTATGTTGAATCTTCAATGAATTCGAGTATTTTTCCAAATGCCATCGCTTCATCAGAACCGGGTGGTGACATCCCACTTACATCGCCAAGTAGGTTTGATGCCATAGCCATATCTGGTCCAGCAGCCCCTGAATCCAGAGTCTTCTGGAAGTCCTGCATTCCCTTTTCTGTATCAAGCTCCATCCCCCAGAGATTATCAAATCCTTCTATTGGCACAGTTTCACCACCTGAGAGGTCTTGATCAAAGCTGTCACTCAGACTATGGGCTGGATCTGTAGAAAGAACAAGAGTTCGTAAGCCTCTTTGTGCGGAAAGAACTGCGAGAGCTCCTGCACAACTTGTTTTTCCTACACCCCCCTTTCCGCCACTCAGGATGAATTTGATACTGTCATTCCCGATTATTTCTTTCAGATTACTCATGGAGAATCACGTTGGGAACTTCATGGAACTCTATTAATCCTTCCTTGAGGTCAAGATATTTGCTATCATAGACCAAGTGAAAAGCCCTTAATTGGTTACAAATCCCTAATTAGTTGATAATAGGAACCTAAATACGTACATGTGCGAGAAGTGAAATTGCATGTCATTCCCACAAATTCGAACATCAGCAATGGAACTGCCAGCCACAATACTCAAACTACTAGGTATTGAGACTCCAGTGGGTCTTCCGGACCCAAATATGGAACTCACACTAAAGTTCGACCCCCGAGCAATTGTGATTGTTGTTCTAGATAACTTCGGTCTCTTTGAGGCTGTTGTCTATAAACCTGAGGCATTGATTAAAAATCTTGAAGCAATTGCTGTAATAGAAACTGATGATCCTTATGCAATACCTCTCACAAAAAGAATTCTTACTGGTTCCAGTGTCGGAGGATTTCATCTTTTTGACTATGCAAAAGACTTTGGTAAATTCGTGAGGGTAGTCTGCCGTGAGGATGACATGGAAGAACTAGGATACAACTCTGGGTATACTATTACTGCAAGAGATGATATGAGCACGTATATAGAATCTACAAAACATATCTTTAGAAGCGAGCTGCTCATGCTTCACTTTTTAGATTTCGAGAGCCTCTATGCACAGTACGGACATAGGACTCCTCCCAAGACACTACTGGAGAAGATTGTTAAACGTACTGACAACTGGATTAAGGTTCTCCTGCGACAAGCAAGAGAGGACACACTATTCATGATAGTTGGAAACCATGGAAGGCACCCAATTCCTCTGAACTATGAGGGCAAACTAGCTGAATGGAGGAAGGCCAATGCTCCGATTGCTATCATGTTTCAGAAACGATCAAAGTAATGCTGGAATTCCGAATACAATTGCAACTAATGCTAGAACCAAACACAATTTCCAGAAACTTACTCTTCTCGCTACTTGAAGTAGAAATTCCATAGATGCAATTCCAACAATAAATACTATGATTTCCATTATCAGTAAGTCAAGTATATCTACTGAAGGAACCACCACATCACCAATTACCATTTCCATTGCAAAAATTCCTAAAACTGCTGGAACACTCATGAGAAAACTAAACTTCAATGCAGTTTCCTTTTCAACACGTTGCATTAGTAATGCAGAAACAGTGGTTCCAGACCTACTTAATCCTGGAAAGACTGAAACCCCTTGGACTAACCCTGCAACAGCTGCCACCTTGTCTGTAATATTAACTACATTCGGTTCAGTCGCATCTACTTGAGTTGGCAAATACAGAACAACTGCAGTTACAAGGAGTAGACCTCCAACTAGTATATTGATAATCTCCCCGTTAAATAGAATGAAACTCTCCTTTACTACAAAGTAAAGTGGGATTGCTGTAATGGCAGTACAAATCGTTGCGATGAGTAGCTGTCTGAAAAGTTTCCTGTCTTTTATCATGATAACATCAAGGATTGTTCTTGGATATCGAACAATGACCGCAAGTGCAGTACCCAGATGCAACCAGACGACCAAGGTGAGTAATGAATCGGGAGGAACCGAAGAGAAGTTATACACGAATAAAACAGCCTGCCCTTCACTACTAATAGGAAGCCATTCTACGAGTCCTTGAATTAAAGCAACAACTATTTCCCAGAGTTCCATTATGCCGCCTCTGTTCTCAGAGCGTTCTACCATAGACTTAAATCTACTCCAAAAAGGACAACGACCTATCGAGAGGATGGTAAATGGTCTTAGACAATGGTCGTTTTTTGACGTCAGAATTGAGTAATATCGCTCAAATGCTCGAAGAGCACTTTCGTATCGCAATGTCTGCGAATAGAATTGTCGTTAATGCTCTGACAGAGTGGCTGGAATCTAATAAAACAGTTGAAGATGAAGAATTAGTGAAGATTACCAAGCTAGAAGAGAAAGGTGATGAACTCAAGCGTCAAATTCTAATTGAACTCGCTAAGGCTAATACTCTCATTCAACGAGAAGATCTTCTCAGGCTTGTTCATTATAATGACAAACTTGTTGATGGGGCTGAAATTGCAGCCTATCACCTTGCTGCATCTATTGGAACATGGACTCCAACTAACGACCTGAAAAATAAGATAAGCGAAGTTGGTGAAGCAGTTCTTGCTATTATTACAGAACAGAAGGAAGCTGTTCGGTACCTCTCAATAAATATGGAAACATCCATGAAGAAAGCTGATGAAATCTGCACTATTGAGAAAAAGATTGACGTCTTGATGCGTGAGATTTTCTCTCTATTATATCATGCAGATATCGGAATAGGTAATCTCCTTAGATTTCGCGACTTTCTCAACATGATGGAAGACATGGCGAACTTCAGTGAGGATGCCGCAATCACAATACGAAGTCTTTCTCTTACTCTGAATACATAACATAGGTGGTTTACATTGTCTGCCCTACATGAACCTGCAATTGCAGAATTTATTATTGATAGGGCAATAGTCTGGAACTCCGATGATGGCAGTCGACTCTACTCTGATGGATATTTTGGACAGCCAATCGGGATTAGAAAACCCAAGAGTGCAGAATTTGATAAACCACTTGAATTATCTCTCCTAGAATGCGCTTACTTGATTCAGGAGGGGCTATTAGTTGTACGTGAATCCAAGACGCATGAGATACTAACACGTAGCGAAATACTAGAACGCGGTTCGACACTTTCTGAGTTCTTTAATGATCGCCTAGCTGTGTATACCAACCTGAGAAAGAGAGGATATGTTGTCAGACCTGGATTAAAATTTGGAACCGACTTTGCAGTATACGAACATGGTCCTGGAAAGGATCATGCACCACTGTTAGTTCATGTGATTCCTCAACGGAAGGGAGTGGAGCCTCTGGATATTGTACGAGCTGGACGCTTGGCTACAAGTGTCAGGAAGAAATTCATTATAGCCACAGTAAAAGAAAATGGAGAGATAGTCTACTATTCCTTTGTTTGGCACAAACCATAGTCGGGTTTGCAGGTTTCATGTGAGAAAAGGTCATAAGGCTGGGATACAGAATGCCATCTATCTCATCTAGCCGACAATGGTGATACTTGATGGCTGACAAGGCTGAAAACGCAAAGACCTTTGGTGCACTACTTGCACAAGCCTGGGAGAATACTCCTTCTTTCATCTGTAGTAATGATGACTACATTTACTGTCTCTTTCCGGCGGATGAAACCAAGGAAAAATGGTTTGAAGCATCTCTCACATTTCCCGATGGATCTCTTGACCAAAAGGAGATTGATGCTGTCAAAGCTATTGCTCTTCTGGTCGAAGAATTGAAAGTCTTGCCAACTTATGGCGCTGATTCAATTGTTACATCAAAAGACAAATTGGATCGAGTCGCTTCGAGATTGGCTTCATTTACGCAATAAGCAAAGGTGGTAAGCCCGCCAAAAACCAGATTGATTTAGACTGTGGGGGATTCTGTGTCCGACGACTTCGTCGTGTGTCCGTCATGTGAACTCGAAGTACCTGACGGTCGATTCTGCAAATCCTGTGGAAAACCATTACATGCTGAGTTAGAGTCAGCATTGCAAGATGATATTGAAGAGTCGGATTCAAAAACTTCTCACACAACAGACCTTCCTGATTTTCTCAGAGATGATTCAGATGAATTTGAAGAGGACAATATAGCTGCTCCTCTACCAGATTTTCATTTCAAGATTGACGGAATGGACCCAGAGTCCATGGCTATTCTTTTTGCAGAAGCAGAACTCAGGGTCCTCGATGTTGAACTAGATGAATTACTCAAGGAGATTAACTCAACCAGACAAGCTCTTGAGTTGAAACATGCTGACAAAGAATTGTTAACAACTCGAGCTCAAAATCTTCGTAGGGCTTTTGATATCACCAAATCACGAAGAACTGAGCTTAGAGGGCGTCAAGGAGATATGCGTCTTGAGAAGACCATCGAAAATCTTGAGAAACAGAGCTCGAAACTGGAGAAACTCCAGGAAGTGGAAAAGCAAATCGATGAAAGCGTCTATGAAGAAGAAAAGGGGAAAATCCTTCTCAGAATCAAATCTCTTCGGAAAGAGCTAAAGGAATCTCTAAAGGAATCCAAGAAATGGCTTAAATCAATGAATGCTGAAACAAAACGACTTAAGAAAGAAAAGAGTCGGCTCGAGGCAAAGCTACGTATTGGAGACATTTCTCAAACGGCATATGATGCAAAGATGAAAGAGATAGACCGAGCATTCCAAGTAATTGATGGGGGACGGGTTTCACTTGAGAAAATTGTTGAGTTAGGTGAGGAGATTAAGAAATGACAAATCAGAGCTGAATAATTGGCTTGGTAGTGATCTGATGAAATCGATACTTCAGGATTGCAACCCACTTTGTGAGTCATTCCAATGCACAATGAATCGTGGTTCGTTAAAGCTACGAACCCGTAGTGGAAAGAAAGAGGCCTGGTGTACAACCTTTGACGATTTATGTGATGGAGGTTGGTGCCAATATGGCCGATGCGAAATTCGAAAACTATCAGATGGGAACAAATGTAATCGGGGAAGACAATTTCGTTTACCTGAAAATGAAGCAATTGAAACACCCTTTGTTGACCCATCAAGAATTCCTGATAAATATGAGAAAAAGCTACGTAGTAAAATGAAAACATGATGTTAGAAATTCACATCCCACAACCTCTATAAGCAACATGAAATAGTTCGCAGTCAGACGAAGGTGACCATGGTGTTCGAAGAAATTAGGTCTGAAATGAAAGCACTCATTTACTTCATGGTTGGAATGTCAATGTTAGCAATTGGGTTAATACTGAGTCAGGCCGCCTTTGCTATCGATTTTCTGACAATGCCATGAATATCACACTCATTCTGAGTGATTCCCTTGACAGAACTTACAGATATCGTAACGTTGCTTCTGGAGTTTGAAGGAATTTCTCGCAAATTTGTACTTCCAGGAATTCTAGCTAAGTTGAGAGAAGAGTCCTATCAAGGGAACACACCGCATGCACTAGGTGAAGATTCAGCTGCAATAGGCACTAACTCAGATGAGGTTATACTACTTACTACTGACTCTATCGTGGAAGAACTTAGTTTGAACCATCCTCGCGCTGCAGGATTTAATGTAGTGCTTGCCAATGTAATGGACATCTATGCTGCAGGAGGAACTCCAACATCCTTTGCAGTCGCCCTTTCATATTCTGACCAAGATATTGGGGACGAATTATTACAAGGCTTAATCGAAGGGTCTCACACCTTTCATGTGCCTCTAGTAAGAGGTCACACTAACACTCAGGCTTCATCAACATATGTTGTAGGTTCTGCAACTGGCACGGTGAAAAAATCCCACCTTCTAACAGCTGGGGGAGCACAAGATGGTGACCAACTTATCCTGATTTTTGATAATGAAGGGAAACGAGGCTCAAGCTACACTTTGGGGTGGGATACTGTTACCCATCGAGAATCCAGTCAAGTAATCGATCGGCTCACGGTCATGGTCGATTTAGCACAATCAGGTCTAGTTACTGCAGCCAAGGATGTTTCTGTAGCTGGTCTAGTGGGCACTGCTGGAATGATGATAGAGTATTCCGGAATGGGCGGTATTGTTAATCTAGATTATGTGAAACGTACCAAACCGTCCACAATTGAACTCCGAGACTGGATACGGATGTTTATCTCACTAGGTTTTCTTTTAGCTGCTCCAATGAGTGCATATGAGCGTATAAAGTTGATAGCTGAAAAACATGAGATGTCGGCCGTCATAATTGGCAATGTCGATAAATTACAATCTCTCCGATTGAGAATGGGTGACTCTGAAGAAATTCTCTTTGACTTTTCAAAAGGTCCAATCTTGACTCCAAAAGGTAAGTAAATGTCCAATACCCTGCCACTATAGTTAAATGAACAGCAATATTCTTCGTTTAGTGAAGTGTGGACGTTGGCTGAGTCAAATGAAAAAATCTGTAGCATAGTAGGTTGCAAGAATCCATCAAAGAGATCGTTCTCTGCCCAACGAATAGGTCAGAGTATCACATCAGCAGGTCTGAAGATTAAGGACTCAAGGAAAAGAAAGACATACCTTTGCCAGGATCATTGGAAGAAAGTGAAAAAGGTATACAAGAAGGATACAAAGCCCGAGAGAATGCGATGGGGTCACTAAGATATCCCTCTAACTTATTATCCGTAAATGTCTATTACAGGTCTATAAGGTTGCTGAGAATTATGGCCGAATCCCTCTCCAAGGGTCTTCCCAATTTGAATCCGAATTACAAACTCTGGTTAGAATATAATGGAGCATATGTCTTTGGTCCTGGAGCATTTGCATTACTCACTAGCATCGATCAAACGGGATCTATAACGAAGGCCGCAAAGGAGCAAAAGATGTCTTATAGATATGCATGGGGAGTAATTAGAAAGATCGAAAAGGCACTAGATGCAAAATTATTGGACAAATTCAAAGGTGGGAAAGAGGGTGGTGGTGGAGCCAAAGTGACGGAGTACGGTTTGTCCTTAATGAATCTCTATTCCCAAGTCAATAACCGCTTTTCTGAGTTCATTGGTAGTATCAAATAAACTATGAGAATCGAATTTCTATGGCATTGTTTGGACAGTGACTCTTACAATCGAGACACATTATACAGTCCGCACTATGCATATGTTGGTAAGGATATCTTCGAATTCTGATATTCATAGGACATACCACTTCGCATTTATTACAGACATCAGGTGTACATCGAGCAGGGTTTCTACCGATACCGATTAATGCATCCCGAGAAAACAGACCATATAACCAACCAGCTGGGCATAACCACCTACAGAACCATCGTGGGAACCAGAATGATACAATTACGACTAATGCAACGAAAACAAATTGCAGCCATACAATCGATTGCCATGTTCCCAGCACCCATAAGTTTCCTAAACTTGATGGCCAATTCTGTGTAGGAAGCACAACAAAGAGTATGTATGCAGGATTAAAGGGATCAAATGCAGCATCTGCAAAGATGTTCATGGCCGCTTTTAATGCATCCGCTGTTCCTAAGGCAACACTAATGCTTACCCAAATTGTGAAGAACATTACAAGAACCAAGATATACGCCTTAAGACGGCGTAATTCTTTTTCAGTTCCTGGTGAAGGTCTGATTTTATGGCGATTAGGCAGGGATGCGAAGTCTTGAATGGTTCCCATAGGACAGACCCAGCCGCACGCGGAACGACCAATAATTGTTAGAATAATGACCATTGCACCGATAGTAAAGAATGGAAATATTCCACTTGTGAACTCTCTCTGTAATGTATCAAATGATCCCGCAATGACAGCGAATTCTGCCTCAAGCGGGGAAATGATTGGAAGAGTTGGTAGAATATTTCTGAATCCAATCCAAAATTCCGTTATTGCTTCCTGTCCCCAGACAGCTGCAAAAATGTAGGCATTAATTCCTAAAAAGAATACAATCTGAACTATTCTTCTCAACATTCGTGTATTCAGGATTAGACCCAGTGGATTGGAGATTTTACGACTCTTAGGTTTCTTCTCCTCAGGAGTCTCTTCCTCGGTCTCATCCGATGACGGGGACTGCTCCTCGTCTTCCTCCATGGTTTCCGGCGTATCTGCCTCTTCTGCCATTGTAATCAGTCCTCGCCTTCGGCGTTGGTCGAAGCGAGAACCTGAGGCAGCATTAAAAACGTTGTGCTGGATATTCTTTCATTGTGTGACTGTGACAAAAGTCACGACTAGTTCTCCATTATCAATATGAATGTATAACATATACAATCCGAATCCTGGCGGTGAAACCAATGAGATTGAACGGGTATAGGTATTCGACCAAGAGATTGGATCAGCTCCTTCTTTCTCATAGATTATAGTAAGCGTATTTCCTACCGCACTTACTTCTACATATTGAGGAACTGAAATCTGCATGTTTGTGTTGTTAACTAATCCTTGGTCTACTCGACTCGTTGCGTTGTGAACCCTGTCAGCAAAATTCTGAGCCATCTCTAGTTCTGATGCAGATGATAATATATCCATGGTATAAAGAAGCACTGGAACACCCACAATCACGACCATTGTAAGACCTATAGCTATTAGCATCATCTTCTCTAAAGACCTAGACACCATACTCCATATTGCAGCAACGTACCCAATAAAGTACTCTGATACTGTCGAAGGCTTTAACATGAGAAGAAGTACAATGCAACAAGAAAATTATGTCAGGGCTAATTCCAGTACATATTGGCCTAATGGGTCATATTGATCATGGCAAGACTGAATTAGCTCGTGTTCTGAGTGAGAAGGTTTCAACAGCTGGTCTAGATAAGCATCCTCAATCCCAAGAACGAGGAATCACCATTGACCTTGGGTTTACTATGTTCACCCTCGACAAATATCTTGTCACTCTAGTTGATGCTCCG
>JAEORG010000326.1 GCA_016841005.1 Candidatus Thorarchaeota archaeon
CTATAGCATTTTCATCCAGCATGAAATGATCTGAGAACCAGATCCCTGTGAATCCATGATCAAGAGCCATCTCAGATAATTCAAGAATCTCATCGTAATCAAAGCCAAATTGCGGCTCTATCTGTATTCCGAAATCCAGAATCTGTCACTCCCTAGCTATGTCCATTACAATTCTTACCGCATCTTCAACATACCCTGGACAGACTTTCCTAAATGTTCCATCTTTCAGGGCCTTATTATGAGCGGCTTCGTCAGAAATATCAATACCAGTGAGCTCGTTGCAGATTATTGTTCCATTCTTTTCCGTGAATTTGTGGATGAATTTCTTCACAGAAGCATATGTCGCTTTTTTATGTTCCCCGACATCTTTGTACTTTCTGCTATTGAGGACTCCAAGAGCAGCCACGGCTCCAGAAACTGCACCGCATACATGGCCTTCTAAACCAAAACCTCCTCCAAATCCAGCGGTGAGGGGAAAGATCTGTTCAAAGGCCATGTCATTGCTCTCTAGGAGCGACCTCATGACAGACTGAGAGCAATTGTAGTCCGTTGAGAAATACTTCATGGCTAATTTTACAGTTTCATCGGTCATAATCCTAAATGAGGAATAACCCACATATTAGGTTTGCGAGGTAATCACATTGACCTTCACTTACAGCGTCTTCTGATTATCTAAAACAATCTGTCTGACATGAAAGTACATCCGATATGTAAGACATTCGAAAGTACTCTGAAAGATACGCTTTAGCACATTTACTGCCATCGAATGAAGTGAAATATGTTCTTACTTGATATTTGATGGAGGATTTGCTTTTGTTAACATGAGCCAACCTCCGACCAATATTATTAGTCCCACCATAAACACTGCTGATCCTATATGCTCCATCATCAAGCTAATTGTAGTGAGCCCTCTGAGGATATACCCAACAACCATCATCACAAATCCTGAGAGGAGAATGAGTTTTGGAACTTTAGTATCAGCATACTCAATCACATAACCATCGTCTAAGTTATGGGAAATAGGAGCACGTGAAACTTCAACCTCTGACAGAAAGAACCGTTGACCATCTAATGTGAAGGACCCTTCTAGAAACCCCTCCTCAACCAGTTCTTCTAACGTAGCGCGTATCTGTTCCTCGTCAATTCCAGCCATATCACTCATCATGCTAAGTGAACTGATCTTGTTCTCCGCAACCATTTGATAAAGTCTTGTCTTCAATTCAACTGGTTCAGGTGAAGATTTGTCAATAATCATGATGTATCACATATCATATCGTTGCAACTTAGTATATAATCTAAAGGCACTGCGCAGGCTCTCACCAGAGAGTCACAGTAGAGGAACGCTTCCGGAGTACACAAAGTTTTACTTTTATGATTGATTGATTAAATTACCAACGGTTTTCTGATAAATCGTCAATTGTTGTATTGAAATACAGTGATATCCAAGCTGGAGTCAACGTGTTTTTAAGGAGAAGGTGTAGTTATGAAGTAGCCTTGAGGACATGATATCTCATGTGCCTCTGGTCGGTTCATTATTCGAACCTTGCAAGGAGAATAAACTAATGGTAAGTAAAGGAACAATGGCCGCCATTGTCATTGTCATCATAGCTATTGGTGGCGCTGGGGCGTACATTCTTATGTTCAATCCCTTTGGCCCACAGACCAATCCATATGATGTAGCAGTAGTATTTGCTACAGGTCAGCTTGGTGACAAGAGCTTCAATGACGGTGTATACAAAGGCATGGAGGATGCTGTTGCCGATTTTGGTATTGCATTCACTTATGTCGAGCCACTAGCAATAGCTGACTATGAAACATTCCTTAGAGCATATGCACAACATGCAGAATGGATCGAACCCTATGATTTGATATTGGCTGTAGGATTTGACCAAGAGGTTGCATTGCAGAAAGTAGCCAATGAAACACCTGACCAAAAGTTCGCAATTATTGACATGTACATTGACCCAATTGTCTACCCGAACGTTGCATCACTGTTGTTCGATGAGCACGAGGGTTCTGCGCTTGTTGGTGCAATTGCTGGTCTTACGACCACAACTGACAAGATTGGTTTCGTTGGTGGTGTGGACATTCCTTTGATTCACAAATTTGCAGCAGGCTATCTCTTCGGTGCGGGTTACGTCAACCCACAACTGAACGGTTCAGCTAACATCGCAGCTAACTTTTCGATGGGCTACACTGGTGACTGGGTTGACACAACACAAGCTCAGACTCTAGCTGATGGTATGTATGATGCTGGTGCAGACATTATCTATGCTGCAGCAGGTGGTGCAGGTCTAGGAGTCATCGACAGTGCCAAGGACAAAAACGCCTCTTCATCAATACCACTTTGGTTCATTGGTGTTGACAGTCCACAGATGTATCTGGGCACTGCTGATCCAAACAATCCAGAACCCCCAACAGTTACCCTTACATCAATGCTGAAGCGTGTAGACGTTGCAGCTTACAACATAATCGAGCAATGGGTTATTGATGGAGTTTGGAATACTGGTTTTGATCTCATCTACTCATTCAACCTCCAAAACGGTGGTGTTGGATACGAGATCAACACTGATCTACTGACACTGCCTCCCTCTGTAATTACAGCGGTTGAAGCCTTCAAGGCTGAAATTATTGCTGGAAATGTTGTAGTACCAAGCGACTATTTCTGGACACCATAGTGCAAGATAGAGGGATTTTCCCCTCTTTCTCTTCTTTTTTTTTTATATTTTTAAAAACCGTAGTCTTAATTAGTACGGCATACTTGACCATGGGAAATGCAGAATCATGGTTCGTTCCCGAATTATTGTTTTCAGACTAAGAGGTAGCAACAATGAGTAACGAGTATGCAGTAGAACTCGAAGGAATTTCTAAAACCTTTCCAGGTGGTGTTGAGGCGAATAAAAACATTACACTTCGGGTTCGTAGAGGTGAGGTTCTTGGACTTCTGGGAGAGAATGGAGCAGGCAAAAGTACGCTGATGAATCTGCTATACGGGCTCTTAAAACCGGATAAAGGCAGAATCGTAATAAACGGGGAAGAGGTCGACCTGAAGTCACCTCAGGATGCGATTGTACGTGGTGTAGGAATGGTGCACCAACATTTCAAGCTCATTCCTGTATTGACTGTCACGGAGAATGTTATTCTTGGATTAGAACCAATCCTCAAGAAGATGGATGTGCTAAGCATGCGTGGAGGGAAAACAATTGGTTCAGTGCTTCCCATCGATTTTGGTTCTGCTGCAAAAAAGATCATCGAAATTGGTAAAGAGAATGGACTTCCTGTAGATCCTAATGCCAAGATTCGCAATCTATCGGTTGGACTGCAGCAAAGAGTAGAGATTATCAAGATGCTCTATCGTGAAGCGGACATTCTAATTCTGGACGAACCGACGTCAGTCTTGACTCCCCAAGAGGTTGATGATCTCTTCGTCACACTTCGGAACTTCGTGAAGGCTGGAAAGACAATCATACTAATTACTCATAAGTTACGAGAAACAATGGCCCTATGTGATAGGATCTGTGTACTTCGTGATGGAGAACTTATCGGTCTAGTTAAACGAGACGATACCTCTCCACAACAGCTTGCGCAAATGATGGTCGGGCGACCCGTAGTCTTCACGACCGAAAAAGAACCAAAAATCCCCGGTGATGTTATCCTCTCGGTTAAAGATATTCGTGTTTTAGACAATAGAGATTTAGAGAAAGTGAAGGGAATCAGTTTCGAGGTAAGAGCAGGTGAGATTTTTGGGATTGCAGGTGTACAAGGTAATGGTCAAACTGAGCTCGTTGAAGCATTGACTGGAATTCGTAAAACTGTTTCTGGAAAGGTTATGATTGGTGATAAGGACATTACTGGAAAGAAACCACGTTTCGTAAGAGAAGCAGGCGTCAGTCATATACCAGAAGATAGGCACAAGAGAGGGATAATATTAGATTTCACAATTGAAGAAAATATCGCACTTGGGAGCCAGTATCGAGAACCTTTCGCAATGGGTCCAGGACATTCATTAATTGCGTCTCGTAATATACAAGATGCGACACTTGAACTTGTCGATGACTATTCCATAAAACTGAGGAATATTGAAGCACTCGCGTCTACTTTGTCAGGTGGGAACCAACAGAAAGTTGTGGTGGCACGAGAACTATCAACAGGCCCGAAGTTAGTCATTGCTGCTCAACCCACTCGAGGTTTAGATGTTGGCGCAACTGAATACATTCACAGAGTGCTGATTGCACTAAGGGACGCTGGACTTGCTGTCCTTTTAATATCCGCTGAGCTTGACGAGATTTTCAACCTTGCAGATCGAATTGGGGTAATCTATGATGGACATATTGTAGCTGTTAAAGCTCCTGGTGAAGCGACGCCGACTGAACTTGGTCTGCTGATGGCGGGACAAAGTGATGAAACATCTGAAGAGGAGGCTGTGGCATAATGAACGAACCACTCCAAGATCAGGATGAAGAATCATTCGAAAAACCGCTAGTTGAGAGCTTCTTTGGGGGTATTCTGGCAAAGGTCACGAGTAAAGAATTCAGGAATCAAATCATTTGGTCGTTAGGTTCAGTACTGCTAGCGTTGGTTGTAGCTGCAATCATTATGTTGATGATGGGCCATGATCCCGGTCAGGCATTTCTATTACTCGCTGTCGGAGCAATCAGCAGGTTTGACCAAGTTCTTTGGTACGCTTCACCAATTATAATCGCAGGTCTATCAGTTGCTCTTGCATTCAAATGCGGCTTATTCAATATAGGTGCGGAAGGACAATTGTA
>JAEORG010000327.1 GCA_016841005.1 Candidatus Thorarchaeota archaeon
CTGCGATATCAGACAGGTTTCTAGCATCACCTACCTTAACATTGGGTTCGTATATTGCAGCTTGCACTGTTTCTTCTAGTTTCTCTTGATTTGAAAATGAAAAATCCAAGTTCTTCTTTGTAAGTGCAACCGCCGCGGGACTAATATCCCTCGCCTCACAATTCCTACCAAGCAACTTAGCTTCAACAGCTGTGGTACCAGCACCACAAAACTGGTCGAGAACCATGTCGCCAGGTCTTGAGTACTTCAGTATGATATTTCTAGGGATGTATGGTGACCAATTGCCTCTATAGTTTCCAGAATGAGTTGCCCACCTTCCTCGATTCTTGAAACTCCAGACAGTAGAAGTTTCAAGTTTGAAATCCTTTGGAAAAAAATTCGATGCTCGGTGAGTTCCTTGGAAGAGATTCAGATTCAGACCTGTCTTACTGATGACAACACGCTCAATATCTTTCAAGCTAACTGAGAATTCGCGCATAATTATCTCATCGGTCTTCCCATCTGCTTTTGCCTGAAAGATTGCAGTTTCAATGTCATCAGATTGCATTCTGAAGCAATCAACTCCTGTGATTTCGTTGATTCGCCCCCAAATAAGCTCCTATGTTCCTTCGTCTACATCTGAAAAAGAAATATAGTCAGTGCTTTTATCAAAACGATATTATGAACAAAGAACAAATGTTTGAAGTTGTCAAAGCCATTCCCTTTGACAAGAAAGATGTTGTTTTTCAAGAAGAGGAATCACAAATTTATCTATTCAGACCAAGTAAACTGTCCAAGAGATTCAAGGAGTATGACCTGACCAAGAATTTCCAGATTTGGTTAAAGGAAGGAACTCGGGAGTTTCGACCTAATCATCTTAGACTTTTCATTGATCTTAATTTGAGAATCAGAAGTACTCCTAAAATGAAAAGGAATCTACTTCTTGCTTTCGACAATATATTCTATGGCAAAGACCCAGAGGAGGAGTTGAAAGAATTAAGCGAGGTGAAATTCGACCACTTCCTCAACAAAATAATCGTGATTGGCACTCTTGCTCAACTCTTCATCATTGAGCAAGAATATTGCTATAGTAAGGAGAGCAATTATGACCCACCAACTCTTTTCTTCCAGGGGTGGGTAAGGCAATTCATTGATAGTCCAAAGGAGATCGACAATATGTGCATGAGTGTTGCAAGATTTCAGCCACCATCGGCAAGCTATACCAAGAGAGAAAATAAGAAGAATAATGAATATAGTAATGACCTAAAACCACTTTGGTATCTCAAAGATGATGAACAACTCACTCTTTAGAAAAAATGCATTTCTCAGTATCATACTATCGAGGGGATTGGACATCTATACTCCAAATATGAGAAGATGAAGCGATATTGAATAACCACTTCTGATGCTTATTGATATTATCCTCCGTCCAGTATGTGTATTTCGCTATTTCCTCTGTTATTTTCAATTTAGACTTTGAATATTCACTCTTTTTAATATCAAAGAAGGAGTTGGATATGGCAGAGTTTTTCTTCCCTAGCAACAATGTCATATTGCCTAGTCGTTTTACTGCATGAATGGCATCAATATTCTTTGCCTGCACGAAAGATTTCCAATCTGCATTTAGCTTCTTTGGCATTACATGTTCAATATGAAGTTCGGTCGATTCTTTTAGTTTCCAAGGACTGTTTGGATTGAGATTTGTTTCAATCTTCTTGAGAATGTAGTATGCGATTTTCATATTGGGTGAAAAATCTGGAGATTCAAATGATTTTTGAAAGGATTCCTCGTCTGGGGATAGTTGCATTAATTTTCTTATCACATCATGATAACCGCTATCTCCGTCTGTTCTTAGAATTCTGGCGGCATCACTATACTCACGTTCTAGTTTGTTGGGATTCCGGCCACAGATAGTACTGTAACGAAATGTCAGTTTTTCTACGAATATACAAAAATCTCTAAAATTGGATATGCTTAGTGATTGTTTGGCAGCAAGCAGAAGAGGATAGCATTGCTGTACTCCCATTCTATTTAGACCATCAAGGGACTGGGATATAATCTGGTCTCGGTTCCACTTTGCATTTGTAGATTCGGTGAGGCTCTTGTAAACCTCTGCCTCCTTGCGGATCTCATGAACGATGTCATCAACTGTCATTCCTGAATTCTTGATGTGCTTTCTAATAGCCTCATATAGCTCTCTGTGACGAACAAATTGAAAGCGAGAGATCCAATAATGCCTGAGAAATCTTGGTATGTTGCGCTCCTTTATTATGCCAACTATCTGCTCCCAATCAGACCGAACATTTCTTAGTTTTGTATCTCCTTGTTTTTGTGCAACTGAAAATACGTAGTTCTTGAATAGGTCTGAAATGGAAAGTTCTAATCCCCTGTGATTGAGGGTTTCAAAAACTCCGAAAGCATCGGAATCAGAACCTACATTGATGGCAACAACTCTGAGTTTTTGCGTAATTACCTCATTCAGATCTAGCAAATAATCTAATTTCATGGTATTGCTGAAATTGGTAACATCTTCACGTATTAGTTCATCTAGTAGCACATACGCATCGAGAATCAATTTGTTGGAATATCTTTTTTTATCACCTTCAAAATCACTTCGCCATAGTTTCAATTTACTTTCTAGAGAGCCTTGAGGTTTTTGAAC
>JAEORG010000328.1 GCA_016841005.1 Candidatus Thorarchaeota archaeon
CTCAGAATGTGAGATTGTCTGCTGCATCAGCAACAAATCCACTAGTATCTCATGTATCTTCAGGTGTGCAAGATGCCTGTTCTTGGTGAGATAAAGACCAAACGAGTCTTTCAATGCGCCTGTCATTTGCGTGTGACCGTGGGTCTTGATAGTTGGAAGGTGAATTATGTTAGTCCCAAAAATTTCTTTGGGAGCTATTGTTTCACCAAAAATATCTTCCATCACCAAAGTCTTCTGAGGTAGATCAACGTTGACATATGTTGCCTTAATGAGTGGGAGGAACTTGATCTTATGCTTCTTGATCACGGGATACCAGTTATTGTTCTTCACACCTGCATAGATGTTCGTCACAACAGTTTCATTTTCAACAGCTTGTATCCGCTTATGGTCAAAACCATCCGAGATAAGTTTCTTGAGAAGTCCATCAAAGATATAGGGGTTAGTGGAGCATGCTGGGTAAAGTTTACTCCAAGAGAGGTTAAGTTTGATACTGGTAGCCACGTCCTTTGACACGAACTTGTCATAATCTGCGAGGTCCATTACTCTCGCAATGTCATCGTCAATTGTTTTTGGAGTGGTTTTGACTACTGCTACCTTCGGCATGGCTCATCAACTCTTATTAAATCGGACCCCATATTTGACGTTGTTGGCAGAGCCTCTTCTTAATAACTTGCCTCAATGGTAGGACTTGCACTATTCAAACGAGTCCACATCTGATTGTAACTCGAAGTAGACTTCTCTCATTTGTTGTGTGTTTAAAAAGAAAACAAGATAGAGATTCAAGATTAGTACTGGACTCAGAGTAGGCAAATGAACAATTAGCGAAATCATGTTTGCAACTATGGTAGCAAATCTGGCGCTAGGTTTGATTTTCCATAAGGACCATGCCAAGTAGATAGATGAAGGCACAAGAAGGATCAATATTGCAGTATAGATAAGATTCGCAAAAAGGAGCAGGAATGGATATTGTGGATTGCCATAGCCAAAAACTGGAAACATCCCATTCAATATGATAAGAAGATTCGGTAAGACCATAACTCCTGCTATTAGTTCGAGAGCTACCGCTGTAGTTACATTGGTATCCATTTCATCTACATCTGCTGCTAAATCTTCCATTGCATCGATTTCATCAGCCAATGACAACTCAATTACTCCTCAACCAGCTCACACGAGTCTTAGCTAAACATACATACCAATTTCTTATTAGTCATAGCTTCAAGGGTTCAGCCTTGAAATCTCCACCCAACCGTACTACAACTGGGGTTGCAGCTCCTCTGTATGCCGCGCTAAAGACACTGATCAGTCTTCCATCAAAGAACTTTTTGTACCCCTCAGGAAATACCTCATGTGCCCTGAACATAATTTCAACACCAATATTCTCACTGAATTCTTCGAAAGCCTTGCGACCAAATGCTTTCACTCTCCGCCCTCTAGAATTGGCCGCAAACCTAAAGTCTGCATCCTTTGGATCATTCCATGCGAGTTGAAAGAGTATATCATTAGGAAAATTCAGATTGAGCCTGTTGCATTTCTGAATATCACCAATAGAAGACACCCCTTCTGGAATACCTCCATGACATGCGAAAACCCCATCCGAACTGTATGCAGCCATTGGTAACACTTGGAAGATTTCGAGATACTTACTGTAGATATCAAATGAAAATTTCCCAATTACTTCTGAATAGAATCCATAACGTTGAGCAACTTCATCTGACTCATGATTCCCTCGGAGCATAAGCACGCGTTCTGGTTCACTCAATGTGAGAGCCATAACTAAGTTGAAGGTTTCAATCTGCGCTGGTCCTCTGTCTGCGTAATCACCAAGAAAAACGAAGGTATGAGTTTTATACTTGGAGAAGAGTTTCTGAACACTAGAGATAGATTCGAGCTCACCATGGAGGTCTCCTACGAAAACTACATTCCTAGATTTTATCTCTATCACATTTGGTTTGTTACGATATAGGTCTCTTGTCATTCCAGTCAGTTGTTCAATATCTTCAGGCGTGGCATTCATGTTACCGCTAAGTATTGACTGAACAATCGACAAGTTCCTTGTTCACAACCTACTTCCAATTCATGGCCTGAAAGACCATCTCTACAGCCTCTTCAGGACTACTTGCAGCATACACTAAATCAGCTCGTCTATCATCAATTCTTTCGCCTGCGAGCTTAGCAGCCCAACCCCCGGATTGCAC
>JAEORG010000329.1 GCA_016841005.1 Candidatus Thorarchaeota archaeon
GCCAATGTAGCTGAATTCGGAGGTTCGCTAATTTACACTCCTGAGAGAGAACGCATTGAGCGGAGTATACCGAGAGGCGAGGAGAATCTAATCTACAAAGATGTCGACTTATTCCAATTAAGAGCGGAACGTAAGAAATGGGAGGAGGAGAGAAAGAAACAGGTTTCTTTTATTCAAAGCACAAGGTCATAGATAAAGATCGAAAGTATGGTGAGATAATTAATGACAGATAGTGACAATCTAATTGAGCATTTGGTGAATCAGTTTGATTCTAGTTGGAAAATACTTCGAGAAGCTATAAAGAATGTCCCTGATGACAAATGGACTGAGGGCATTGAGCCAATAAAGAAATCATGGACTGAATCGAAGGGACTGAATATATGGTACTTTTCTGAAAGAGTATATCATATTATTCAGACAGTCGAGTTCTACTGCGCAGATGATCCAAAAAGCATGAAATGGGGGAGTCGGATTGGAGGCATTGAATGGAAAAAAGAAAGTCCTGAAGAAACAGCTTCAAGAATTAAGAAAGTCGAGATGCTTGAATACCTTAATGAGATTAAAGAAAAACTTGAGTTGAAACTTAGGTCTTTTTCGAGTGATGACCTTTTTGCCACAGATGGTTTCTCCGAGTGGCAACCTTCACGTCTTGCTAAGTTTCTATATACTATGAGACATAGCATGTGGCATATTGGAGAATTGAGTAAAGCCTTACGGGATTGGGATGGTAAAAGAGTGAACTGGCAATAACAGCCAAAAGCAGTAGACTAAAAATTCGGATCTCTAGATTTTAGAAATTTAAATGATAAGACTCTAGACAAGTGGAAACAGCCAAAAGTCATAGCTGATAGCACAACTCATGCTTGAGGTTTCTTCTGAAACAGCAAAGAAGTTCATTCTTGATACTCAAGGACTTAGAACAAAGAGTCCATCAAAATCAGTCCTCAGCGTAGCTAAGAGAGTTCATAACATCCAGATTGACACGATGTCAGTTGTTTCAAGAAGTCAAAATTTGATTGTGTACAACAGATTTCCTCGATACAAAGAGGGGGAGGTCTGGAAAGATCTTGAGAAGGGCAAGCTGTTTGAATACTGGTCCCATTCACTATGTCTAATTCCAATCAAGGCATATCCTTTCTATGCTACGAAAATGGAGTATAATAAGACAACATCCAAGGGATACTATGAAAGATTTGGAGTAAAGATGAAAGATACCATTAGGGAAGTTTTTGAATATATCAAAAAGAATGGACTAACTTCGAGCTCTGACTTCAAAGGTCAGAGTCTTGGATGGGGAGGCTCTCTAGAGAGTAGGTCTATGCAGTATCTACATTATACGGGACAGATAATGATTGCATTCAGGAAGAATTTCCAAAAATTCTATGACCTAACGGAGAGGGTGTTACCATCTAGCATCGTTTCGACACCAATGGAGAAATCAGATGTAGCTCGTTTCTTAGTTGAAACAACTCTTCGGTCGCTTGGACTTGGAAATTATCAGGATATTCGCTCATATCTGGGAAGCTGGCCAACTCAATTTCTATGGGATAATCGGAAGTCAGCCATTGATGATTATTTGGATGAAATGGTTAATGAAGGAAACTTGGAAAGAGTAAAGGTTGAGGGTGTCAAAGACCATTATTATATGCTTAGTAAGAATGTCAAGAAGTTAGAGAAGATAGCGGTAAGTTCGCCTGAGGACCCGGTTAAGTTCCTTAGTCCTTTTGATAACATAATCCGTGAGCGTCACTACCCTCTCAAAATCTGGGGATTTGATTACAAACTAGAATCTTATGTCCCACCAGACCAGCGCAAGTATGGATATCATATTCTTCCTATTCTGGACGAATCTGAGATAGTTGGAAGGGTTGATGCTAAAGTTTACAGGAATGAAAATCGATTAGAGCTAATATCGCTATACCTTGAAAGTGATTTTTGGAAGGATATTGCTGGTTTAGAGAGATTGGTGAGAGGATTGCACGAATTTAGAGAGTTTCATGGAGTGGAAGAAATCTCAGTAGGTAATGTTACACCCGAGGGAGCGAAAAATATACTTCTTGACCACTTGGGCCAATGAAAACTCATAGTTTCTTAAAGCCCTCTCTAATCACAAGTTTCGTCATTCGATTTTTGTTCATATTAAAATACTCTCTTACAAGGACTGGATCCCTTTTACTCAACTCTCGAAGCACCCATCCAGCAGCTTTTCCAACAAAGAACTCTTCATCGGAAATATGAGGAGAAACAGCTTCGAGTATCTTATCATTGAACTCAGGCTTGTATTGAGTTTTCAAAGTAAGATAGAGAAATGGCAAAACTGAAGCTCGTCTTCTCCAAAAATTGTTGGAGGTGCGCCATGATTTGAGAGTTTCTTCGACCTTTGAATTCCTCAACAACATCGAACCAATGGTGGGTGAACATAATGGGTCGACAATCCCCCATGTATCTGCCTCATCAAGCCATCTATCAGCAAAGTCCAGGGCTATGTCCACAGAACCTTTCTTTGCATACTCTTTCAGAACATCGATAGATGCTACTCGAGTTTCGAAGGTCTTAATTTTCCAAAGCTGAGTCATAAGCTCAGGTAATTGCTCTATTTTTAGTCCTTTGATGTTCTGCTTCACTGAGGTATGAATATCAGGGAGTTCGGCTCCGATAAAATCCAATGTAGATGTCTTTAGATACTCAGCGATCTTTTCTTTTCTCTCACTTTTACTATGCCCTTTCAGATCATCAAAAATTCTGGCAGCTATTTGCTTTGACATAAAATCAATATTACATTTTGTAGAATTTAATAATAATCATGCGAGCAGTTGATGCCTATATCTAACATAAGTTGAAATAAGCACAAAATGCAACATTGCGTTTGTGGTTAACCATGACTGAAATCCCTATGCCTGGTCCAGAGCCATATCAACAAGCTCCGAAACAGTCCGCGA
>JAEORG010000330.1 GCA_016841005.1 Candidatus Thorarchaeota archaeon
CTGAAGCAGAACTGCTGTTGGATACAGTACACGAGGCAATCTTGAAATCAGGGCGTGAAGTGCAAGTGGGCTGGCTCAATTTCGTAATCGGTATAATTGAGTTCAGTAAAGGTGACGTCATTTCAGCAATGAGTAGTATTGAGGAATCATTGAAACTCTTTGAATCGCGTGAAGGAGCAACGAGATACCGAAATATGTCTCTCTACTATTTGGCAAAGATTGAAGTTGCACAGGCAGACAAAGATACTGAAGTCTTCCCATACCTTACACTCCTCGAAGAACGCGCAATTTCTGAGAATCTTCCAGGAATCCTGGGTCAAGCATTGTTGTTGAAGTCTGATTTAGCTCTTATTCAACAGGATGACTCAGCTTTGCGAGATGCAGTACAACGACTGAGTGATCTTGTTCAAGAACCCCGACTATCTCATCTGTTACCCTCTGTTGATAGGCTTTTGAACAGAATATAGTTTCTTTCCTTGAGAATATTCTGACTTAGTGATTAGTCACCACCCGAACCGCCTGTCGTTGGCCACGGACCTATGTCTCCCGCAGCGACAGAACCCCAACTCTGGTCAAACCAGTCTGCTTGGAGATTCCTCAAAAAGTTAATGAATTCTACTCGGATAAGCTCATCAGGAACTGCGGGGTTACCTGGAGTGCCATTGGCAATAAGGTATGCATCTAGCTCCGCCACATTCATATCTCTGAACCCTGTTGGATCTACTCCATCTGGCACCCTAATCCAAACTTCTCGCAGGAATCGAATGACCAGTTGTGCACCTATTCCATTAGGAGTCCTGTATACTAGATACCACCAGCCTTCCATGTTCAAAAGACGAGCTGTGTGTGTGGCCAATTGAATCGAATTGTTCCACGGGGCCGCAACCTCCCATCCATTGAGGTAAGCCCAAGATCTCAGACCATCATTATTGCATAGCTTGACAAGCACTTCCGCATAAGCTCTTTCCTCTAGACTTTCTCTCATACATCATCCTCCCAAATTGCGAATTTGGATATAGTCGATTGACCTAGGATAAAAGCCTACGCATTTAGTGCAATAGCTCAATATTCTTAAGATATCATGTTGCTTTCAAAAGACCCGTGAATCAATTCTTCTTCTTTTTGAAAAAATAAAATAATATCACAACCACGATGATCAACAATGGTGGCAGAATTGGACCTATTAGGCATCGGATATCACAAATCTCAATCTCTGAAATATATGGTGCAAAACCTTGCTTTGTTACAGTTATCTGTAATTCACCACACGATGAAGGATCAATTATAAAATCAGCTATCCCATTTGAATCGGTTTGAAGAACTTGGTGTATCTCTCCTTCTTTGTATAAGCAAACAGTAGCATCTTCTAGAACATTGCCAAGTCTATCTGTCACTTCGACCCTTACCGGAAACGTGTCTTCATAGCACAGGTACTCTGGATTGCTGACTTCCATAGGAGCAGGAGAACCTGTCCAAAGTGGAGTTTCTGGGTCTCCAAATAGGTGATATATGAGATTCGTAGTTGTTCCCTTGTGATATGCAGTATCATAGATGTCATCCACAATAGAGTTCTCAACATAGTATTTTCCAAGGTAGAGAGCTATGCCCAAGTTGTATAGCGGTAAGACAACTTCCTCAGGATACGCAACAATCACAATTCCTGGCCAGAAGACATTTGCAATTCCCTTCATTAAATCTGCGGCTCTGTTGTTGTAGCTAATTCGAGTTGGAGCAATGACTGCCATGGGACCTGCATTGTCTATTCTCAGAATTTGTTCAGCGAAGCTATCTGTGAGAAGTGATGAACTTGCGTCTTGTGCATCCAGGTTTGAATCGAACAGACCATCCGTTTCAGCATCAAACCATCCAGTATTACAATCCATACTCAAAATGAGTGACTATCTGCCCTTATTTGCATCATACTCTGCTGATGTTGTAGTTGGGAATCTCATGAAGTTGAAATCGGATGTTGTGAAACTTGGTTTACCCCATCCATCGAACTGGCCTTGTGGTGGAGGATCGATATCCGGTCTCTGCAGGTTGATATGGTTAAAGAAGTTCACGGAGTTCCCGTGGTCGATGTGAAAGATCAAG
>JAEORG010000331.1 GCA_016841005.1 Candidatus Thorarchaeota archaeon
AATTGCGGCAAGGGTCAACCTGGACAGGTCATGTATGTAGGACATGGCTGTGGAACTGCACGATTTCATAATGTCAGAATCGGAATCTTAGGAGGGAAATAAGGTGAAACAGAATAGAGACCTTCTCCTATCAAAAGCTGAAGTAGTTCTCAATGAAGCTTCATCTTTGGGTGCTTCCCAAGCTCAAGCTACCGTTAATCTTAGGACTATGGGTCTAACGCGATTGGCAAATAGTATCATTGATCAAAATGTTTCAGAACATCATGCTAAGGTTCGAGCTCTTCTCTACTTTGGGAAGAAGAGTGGAGCTGTTGAATTTGAGGTATTTGATGATAGTGACATAAAACGTGCAGTAGCAAAAGCAGTTTCCTTGGCTCGCATCTCTCGTGAAAATACTGACTTCATTTCACTTCCTGGGAAGAAGAGTTACTCATCTACATTTAATGCAAATGACTTAGTCTGTGAAGAAACATATAACACATCTCCTGAATTACGCGCTGAGTATGCTACACTTGCAATAGACACTGCACACAGTATCGATAAGAGAGTAGATGCTGTTGCAGGTTTTATCCAGAATACGACATCCGAGCGAGTGGTCGTCAATTCCCTTGGTGTTGAAGGATATGAAATGAGAACCTTTGCAGACACCCAGCTCACAGTAATAGCGAGAGATGGAGCAGAAGAGGCTGCTGGTTGGTCATCTGATGCTCAACGAGATATTCGAGACCTCAAAGTTGAAGATGCAGCTCGAATTGCAGGTCAGAAAGCGGCTGATGGATTTGGATTGGAAGATCTTACACCAGGTGAATATGAAGTCGTGTTAGAGCCAGCAGCAGCGAGTGGATTGATGTTCTATACTACTCTGCTGGGATTTGGGGCAAGACGCCATCAAGAGTATATGACTTACCTAAGGGATAGAATTGGTGAGAATGTATTCTCTGAACAGCTAGCAATATCTGATAATGCTTTAGACTCTCGCTTAGTAGGAGCTTCTCTCTTCGATGATGAAGGAGTACCTCATCAAAAGGTCGATCTTGTTGAGGATGGTATTGTCAAAAATCTCGTCTACGATACAATGACTGCTGGTAAAGATGGAGTTGAGAGTACTGGTAATCATGCAAAATGGTGGGGTCCTGGTGAACCTATTCCAAGACATGTTATTGTAGAAGAAGGAAATGCATCAATTGAGGACATGATATCTGAAACAAAAAGAGGTGTATTGGTGACACACTTCCATTATATGAACCCAGTTAATCCAACTGAAGGAGTTCTTACAGCCTTGACCCGAGATGGAACTTGGTACATAGAGGGTGGTGAAGTGAAGTATCCCTTGAGAACACTGAGATTCACTGATGAGATATTGAGATTCTTCAAGAACATCGATATTATTGGAGAACACTCAAAATTCAATATTCTTCCTCCGTTTGGATTAGTTCCAGGGATGAAGCTACCTTCATTTAGATTCTCTGGGTCAAGTAAGGAGTGAGTTACTTCTTTCCTTACGATTCTGATAATTTAGACGCTAATTGTTCACAATATTGGTCAAAGACTCGGACAACTCTGAATTGGGTTTCTTTGGGACCATAAAGAAACGTGATATACTTCAATAATGCCAGATTGTGGAGCATTGATACAGATGGTTCGTTCCTTGAGAAAAAGTCTGCAATTCTCTCATTAATGATTTCCTTTGCATTGTCTGTTTCTACTCGAATTATAGCTTCATGCTTAATCTCGTAGATACACTCGTCAAATTCTCGAATATGCAATTGAGTTCTGATTGGTCCGATGAGAAAATTAGCAGATAACTCATCAGTAAGATTGTCGCTTCCAAGTTCTTCTACACTTTTATTAAAATCAACAAGTATTGACTCTACATCGAAATCTATTTTCCTATTCACTTCTTCTAGGAATTTTCGGTATTGCTTCTTTCGTATCAAATCTAGGTGTTTTAAAAACTCATTTTCAAATGCAGAGATGACTTTGCCAACTCCTGGAATCTTGATTTTCTCTCGTTTGTCTCGACTAAATATTACATCTTCTTCCTCTGGATAGAACTGCAGATGGATGAGATATTTTACCATGAGTTCAAGTTGGTCAGACAAATCGAATCTCCTTTGAGATTGGCTAACAATTATCCATATATCACTACTTGCGAGGTTTCTCTATTGAATGAATTGGCAGACAAATATTAAATGTTGGATTTGGAAATTAGGGTGTGTCGTGAGTAACTTGGATGATCATC
>JAEORG010000332.1 GCA_016841005.1 Candidatus Thorarchaeota archaeon
GTCATAAATATCAGGAGTGTTCAGAACTCACGGTTGCTTGTTAGAATGCTTTCTCAGATTCTACGGACTTCAAAGAATATTCTTGATTTGAATGGCAATATTCATTCATTAGTGGCTTCCAACGCCATCGGCGGAAAAATTGACGATACAGTCTTGGTATCTAAGATAGAAGAATACATGGGAAAGAGTCGGACACTGGACCATTTCTTTGGCAACATTGCTGACATAATGAAGGGGTCAAGATAGAACCAGGCATATCATTCACTTCTCTTTGAAGATTAGGTCTTCGTGATTCTTTGCGCAACTATCATTATAGAACCGAAAACACTGTAAGAGAGGCGTGAGCCTCTCTTGTATCACAGGGTCTCTTCAAATTGTTTTACGAATTCTTTGAACTGATCAATGCCCTTCTGCCAGAACTCCTCGGTAGTGACATCAAATCCGATATCTTTGGCTAAATCTCTTGGAGACCTGCTTGAACCTGCGGCCAAGAGTGCTTTTATTTTGGGCACAAATTCCTTTCCTTGTTCTTTGTACAATCTATACATAGCATAGACAAATAGCTGGGCATAAACATATGGATAGTTATAGTATCGATAATTGGCCATATAGAAGTGCAACTTCATGGTCCACCACCACTTCATTTCAGGCAACCATTCAACCGAATCTCCATACATCATATTGCGAGCTTTGAGCCAATATTCAGAAATCCTCTCTCCGTCGAGGAACTTGCCATTCTCTATTGCATCATATAACATACTTTCAAACCAGACTCGAGTTGAGACTTGATAAGCAGCCCCGCCAAAACCATCTAAAACCGCTGCGAGGATAGCTTGCTTCTCCTCCTTTTGTTCAACTTGAGAAAGTAGTTTATCAGCCAAAAGCAGCTCTCCAAAGATTGAACCAGTTTCAGCGATACAGCTACCAATCTCATAATTGGATGGTTTCTGAGCTCGAGTGCCTAGATATGCATGCATTGAATGACCCAACTCGTGAGCTTGAGTGAAGAGATCACCCATAATGCCATTGAAACTTTGGAGAATGTAGGCACTTTTTCCCGTGTGCCATGTCATGCAGAATGCGCCAGATCTCTTTCCTGCTCGAACCTGTCCGTCAATATGACGACGCTCATACATCTCATCAATCCATGTTCCAATCTCTTCATCAAAATTAGTGTAGGCATCAACAATGTCTTTTCTTGCTTCATCCCATGAATACTTCTTATCTGGTGTATGAGGCAAGGGTGCATCAATATCCCAGTTGCCTAGCTTCTCAAGTCCCATTGCTTTTGCTTTTAATTTCAGATAATTTCGATAGACTTCGACATTTTTCTCAATTGTGTTCATGAGGGCCGTGATTGTTTCTTCATCCACATCATTTGCGATGAAACTCTGAGTCATTGGAGAGGGCCAATTTCTCAACTTACACATTGTGAGATGATCAGAGAATACGGAACGCAATGCGGATGACCATACAATCTCATCTTTCCCAAGATTATCATAAACGATCTGGTGCGCTCTCTTTCTCAATTCACGATTGGGATGTTCATAAAGTCCGATGATTTCGCCATATGGAAGAATCTTGGTTTCACCGTCAATCTCTATTGCGTAGGTTCTTGTAGCTAACCAATCTCCCTGCAACATAGACCATGCTCGGACCCCATTCTTGTCCTTGGCAATAATGACCTGTTCCTCAGACTCGGTCAACATATACGGAATATTTTGTTTTATCCTCTCAAGGATATGTTTGTATTCTCTCAGAAGAGGGTCATTGATTAACTCGGGCTTAATAGTCAACAAGACTCCGAGTTCAAGATCAATAAATGCCTGTGCTTGCTGTGTAAGGGCAAAGCTATTCCTTTGTTTGTCATTGAGTCGTTTTGCAACTTCTTTATTCATATCTGCAGCGTAGCTTAGGCGTGCATATTTAATCGGGCCATCAAACTGAAGTATGAATTCATCAATGGAGTCAAGCATCTCGAGAACTTGACTTGCATCAAAATGCTCAATCTTTCCTCGATACTTCTCACGAATATCCTCAGCAGCCTTGACAGCTGCAGTTAGACGTTCTTCGATATAACTCGGATCATCAAATTCGACTAGCTGAGAGAGGTCCCAGCTCATTTTCTCTGACTCAGTCATGGAAATCATACCATACAAAATCGAATTTTCGTGTCTTATGAGTACTATGTAAAAGGCACAAATCCGTGGTTGCGGATGAAACTCAAAACTCAGGTTCTGTGTTAATTATTTCTTCTTTTGCGGTTATTAGATTAAGCCCATAAATAAGAGTAACCAGAGAAATAATAGCACGAGAGTAAGCACGAGTACAACGACTTTAAGAACCAACTTCCAAGCGTCCACGATGTATTCCTCTAAATTCTGCGATTTGGAATCGTTAGGTAGAATCCATTCTCCGAAGATTCTATACATGTGCAAAGTCAAAATGGTTTTAACAATTATCTATTCGATTTCTACCACAATCTTATTACTTATCAGCTCACTAATTTCCCTTCTTGAGGATACGTACTTCTCTCGGTCACTATTTCACCCCTTCGAACACTATACAAAAGCAGAATGAATATGAACATCATACAAACAACTGCGATTGCAGCTGCTTTAAGAGTCAGCTCAAAATCGTCCCAGGTATATTCCTCCAAGGTGTATTCCTCTAAACTAATCAATTGGAATTTTTTCGTAATAATTTCCAAACATTCAATTCGGAAGAGTTGTCATTTATGTTCTATGACAACCTTTCAAACTTTTGATAATAATGGAAACGTTTCAATCTAAACAAAACGTCCATACCCCCGCCAATATTCAAACCTTCTACCAATTTTGGAATTAATATCCTCTATGTGGCTCAGGACAATATGCTGTTGCGATTTTGGCTGGCCCATACTATAATTATAATTCAAGCCATGGAGGGGAGTATTTTGAAAAACCATACCGACTCTCGTGAGCGCTAATAGAGAGACTGCAAATTGACCCACTATTCCCAAAACAAGTGCAATAAAGGATTGGAGAAGAAAACGCGATATTAAGAGCCAAAGCATATACAAGGGACCGTTAGTCAGTTGAATACCAAACTCAAATTTTCGACGAAGCTGCAAATCAGGACTTTTAGAATCATAGTTCCATAATCTTCTGATTCCTAAAACCATGGCATAATTCAATAGTCCGACCGCCATGAGATACATCATCAGAATTAGGACGACCAGTTCAACGATTACAGACAAACTCCATTATCCCTGAATTCTCTTTCTATCCAAAGATTATATTGTTTTCAAGGATGTTCATACTATCTCGTTGAGCCATACTAATACTCGACTATATGCCTTGATTTTGTTTTCCAACTTAGCGAGTCCATGACCTTCATCTGCGAATCTCATCAACCGAACTTTTAGTCCCTTCTCTTTGAGCTTCTCATACATTTGAATTGATTCAGAGAGGGGTACTCGTTCATCATTGTCTCCCTGTATAATGAATAGCGGCGCTGAGATGTTGTCGATTTTATGGATTGGACTTATCCGCGTAAGAGTCTCTATGTCGTGCTCTAGACTTCCATATTCAACCTCACGAAGACTCCTTCTCCATGCAGCAGTGTTCTGGAGAAATGTGACGAAATTAGATATGCCGACGATGTCTACACCAGCTTTCCAAAGTTCAGGATGTTCTGTCATTGCTGAGAGTACAGCAAATCCTCCATAAGAACCTCCATAGATCACAAGCCGATTTCCATCAATCTCTTCTTCTTGGTTTTTAATATGAATAGCGAGCGACTTAATGTCATGTATGGAATCGAGCCGTTTCTCAATATTGTCCAAGTCAAGATATTTTCTACCGTAGCCATCGCTGCCACGAATATTCGGTGTAATGAGAGCATACCCCGATGCCAAGAAGAATTGAATTACTGGATTGAAGTCCGGACGGATTTGCGCCTCGGGGCCACCGTGAATCATGAAAATTGCAGGCCATCCATTACTTGGTTTATTTCCAATTGGAAGATATCTAAAGAATGGAACACTAAGATTATCGAAGCTGTTGAATCTATGAAGCGTCGGTTCGATAAAAGAAGAAGGATCAAGACCAGCTGTATCAGTCTCAGTTGCTGGCCAACTTGTCATGTCCTTGATATCTACAATCCAAACATTTGTTGGCTGAGTTCCGGAACTCAGAGTCATTGCTAACAAATGTTCATCTCTAGAAAGACTGAGAGCATTTTTCCATGATCTGGCATCACCAGAAGGAACAACGCCTCTAACAGGAAAAGGAAGTGCTTCTAAGTCGTCTACTCCGTCTTTTGCGAACTTACCTCGATGAATAGTAGTATATCCCTCTTGATTTTCTGTGAAATACGTCCACAGAGAACCCTTTGAGTAAGTATGCTGGTCTTCTAATTCAAATCTTATTTCATCTTCAATTTTCTCTAGGGGTATGAACTCCTTCGAAGTCTTCAAAATTCCAAGCCGTTTCATATCTGAGTCATGGTCTGTTATCACGAGGATATTCTCTTTATCTAACCATCTTACAATATCCCAGCGAGCAGGATTGCTGTTGCATATCTCTGCTGTCAGGTTTTCTATTGAACCAGTACGGGTATTTAGTAGCAGTACATGTTGATCAATATTACCTAGATATTGAGTCATGAGAATTTGAGATTCATCCTCAATGCTTGCAGACACCTCTATAATTCCCTTATCGGGCTGAAAAATCAATTCTGGTTCATTCCTAAGAAGAGGTATTCTCCATCTATATACATCCAATCTTGCCCGGTCTGCTAGATTGGCACTGAAATAGAGATATGAATCAGTGATTAATCCAATCACGTGCTTTGCTCCTAGGTCAGCAGTTAGCCAATGAAGAACGCCATTCTCCTCTATCAATCCAATCTGGAAATTCTCATCGCCGCCCCGGTCTCTTGTGAAAATCAGAGTGCCATCTGATAAATATCTAGGATCGGTACAGCGATCTTCTTCGTGAGTTAGCTGTGTACGTGGCATAAGTTTGCTCTTCAAAACCTTGCAGGAGTAGATTTGAAAATGACTAGAAACATTTGATACAAAAGCAATGAGTTTCCCATTTGGATGCCAGCTAGGTCCGCCTGCTAATTCTATTGCAAGATACTTCTCAAATGAACCAGAGTGAGTCATATGCGCTGGACAACGTTCAAGGTTTTCAGTGTTTCCCATGCTGAGCTTGTATCATGGCAAAATATGAAAATTCGGATGAAAATGAATGATTTGACTCATGGTAAGAGCACTTTATGCTCAACATCAATCGAAATCATTGGCTAAACAACA
>JAEORG010000003.1 GCA_016841005.1 Candidatus Thorarchaeota archaeon
CCACAAATCTCTAAATTTGATGATAGATAACCTCTCCTCAAAGGCATCCCAAACTATTGAGGAATTAAAGGAGGGAAAGAGATGAAAATTGTAGTAATGGGTTCCGGAGCAATTGGCTCCTTATACGGTGGATTATTGAATCTCGTAGATACCAACAGTGTGACTCTTGTTGGAAGAGAACCAGTTGTGTCAGCAATTAAAAAACAGGGATTAATCCTAAAAGGTGTAATGGGTGACCATATTATTAGAATAGATGCCGTCACTGAGCCCTCGTCTATAAAATCTGCTGACTTAGTCCTCATTACAACAAAAACATATGATACAGTAAGAGCAGCAAGGTCTATCAAACATCTAGTGGATGCTGGCGCGTATGTGATGCCTGTCCAGAATGGGATTGGAACTGAGGACCTTATCGCAGAAGCATTAGACACAACTCGTGTTCTTAGAGCGACAACGTGTATGGGTGCTATCATATATCCTCCGGGTGTTGTTACGGCAACAGGATGTGGCATCACAGAAATCGGTTCAAGATTTCCAGAGAACATGCATATGGTTGAAAGAGTTACAGAATTGCTACGTGAAGCTGGCTTCAACGTAAGGGCCTCAGATAACATTGAAGGAGTTATCTGGACTAAGACCATTGTGAATTGTGGTATCAATCCAGTTGGCGCTCTCACTGATATGTCAAATGGAGAAATTCATAGTAACAAGGCTTTACGATCTCTCGTAGTTAAGTTAGTTGAAGAAACTGCAGATGTTGCAAATGCGCTAGGTATTGAATTGACTACTGATGACCCAGTCCGTTATGCATTAGGTACAGCAAAGGCAACTGCTAAGAATATCAATTCAATGCTTCAAGACATTAGAGCACGGAAACGAACAGAGATTGACTCTATCACTGGAGCTGTAATAAGCATCGCTGAGGAGTACGGAATTGAAACTCCAGTAAGCAAAGCCGTGTATGCGTTAATAAAGGCCATTGAATCCAGATATCTCGCGGATGAAGAACTTGATGAGGAAGATGTAAAGATGGCCGTCAAGGACCTTGTCAAAACGGTTAGCTCACATTAAACCAATTCTTCGCCATCTGATATGACGACATTGCAGATCGTGTTGCATTACTTCTAACTGGATTCATATGTCCTGGAAGCGCAATGGAAAAGTTGTCTAGTTCAGAAAGACGTCTCAAAGAATCTACTATCTTGGTTGGACTTCCAGTTGGGAAATCAACCCTTCCGAAGCTTCCACCTGAAAACATGGTGTCTCCAGTAAAGACGATACTTTCTTCTTCTAGGTGAAAACAAGTACTTCCACCTGAGTGACCAGGAGTATGTAACACCTTAACTCTAAATTCCCCTATCTCAAGAACATCTCCTTCTTCAAGAATTCCCTCTATCTTCGTTGGTGGAATATCCGCACCGAATGTGTCCGCTAATGTCAGAGACATATCACCTGAGTTAATCATATCTGCCTCTTCTTTGTGAAGATGAATTTTTGGAGATCCCATCTTGAGTAGCGGTACGATCCCTCCAATATGATCGATATGACTGTGTGTAAGTATAACATCAGTAATCGAATTCAATGAGCACCCAATCCTTGAGAGTGCCTCATCTAATTGCGTGTAGTAGACTCCTGTACCAGTGTCAATGAGAACCTTGCGATCACCGGAATCAAGAAATCCAATGTTAGAATCAAAACTTCTGCTAACAAGGATGTAAATTCCAGGTGCAATTAGCTCAAACATTTAATCACCTTAAATTTTCAATCAATCTATCTATTTCCTCGTGGGTGTTATAGAAATGTGGAGATACTCTCAATCTACCATTTCTTACAGAGCAATGAATATCATTTTTCTTAAGCTCCTCATTGAGTTCCTCAACATTTTCTGGTTTACAAGACACGATCGGTGACTGATTTGTTTCTGGGAATTCGTAATACTCAATTCCTATTTCTGATAGTCGAGTTCTAAGATACCTTGCATTGTCTAATGCCACCCTTTCTCTCTCTTCAGCTGGTATTTCCATTAGAAAATTAATTGATTGCTTAAAGCCAACATAGGCTATCATTGCAGGTGACCCAACTTCAAATTTAGTTGCTCCTTTTGATGGTACTCTATCAGCATAATTGAAATCGTGCATATCCTCAACGCTCCACCACCCAAGAAATCTAGGATTCACATCATCGAGGATTTCTTTTCTGATGTATACAAAGCCTGCGCCAATAGGTCCTAGAAGCCACTTCGCAGATTGTGCTGCTGCGAAATCCACACCCCACTTCTCCAAATTGATATTCTGCCAACCCGCCGCCTGAATAATATCTGTCACAAGATAGGATCCATTATCATGAGCTAGTTTTGCTAATTTCGAAACATCTGTTCGAAATCCTGATCCGAATTGTACAAGACTAACAGCAATAAGCCGAGTGTTTTCATCTATAATATCTGAGATGGCATCGTGTGTTATTCCCCCATCTCTGGATTTTATCACACGTAATTCTGAATTGTACATCTTGGCAGCATGTTGCCAGGGTACATAATTAGCAGGAAACTCCAGATCGCAAATTACAATATTTGAACCTGCAGGATAATCAATGCCATGAGCGAAGATATTCAATCCATGTGAAGTACTAGGTGCAAATGCATAACATTCAGTGTTTCCCCCTAAGAGAAGAGCTAGACTTTCTCTGATCTTTTTGAAGGCAGCTACTGTTTCCTCAAAATCTCCCTTTCCCTTTACACGATTCTCGAGATAGTTTTGCATTGCAGTAATAGTTCTCCTTGGAGGTATTCCTGTCGCTGCATTATTCAAATAGGTCATCTCTTGAAGGCTAGGAAAGTGCTCCTTGATAAAATCAGGATTGAGAGTTGGCGACATGGCTACATGAAAGGCGTGAATGGCTGATAAAGCTCACTAAATGATACGCGTACTACATTCCCATTAAGTTTAAGTCTAGCGAACGTGTGGTGGTCTTTGGAGAGAGGTTTTGTCAGTATTCCGTCGTATCACAGGTAGGAGAAAACGCTCCGAACCAAAGGAAGAGAGTAAAGAGGAAAAACCATCTACTGATTCAGATGAAACCATACCTGCTCCAACTACGACGGAGATTACAAGCGAACCAGTGTCTGAATTAGTATCTAAACCTGAAGGCAGTATCGTTGCATCTTCTGCAGAACTAAGAGTAGATAAAGATCAAACCATGGATTTAGCCAAAGATGCAAAGATTACAAAACACTCAACAGCAGAAATTGTACCAGGTAAACTCCTCAAGAGAGATGACCAAGGCAGAGTACATATTAAGATTGTATTTTATGGCCCCTCGCTTTCTGGAAAAACGACTGCCTTAAGATGGCTTTTTGCGAATGTTCGGTCTCTTTCCAAAGGTCGACTGGTTGAGATTGCAGATGAACTTGGCCGGACAACCTTCTTTGATTTTGTACCCGTGACAGCAAGCGAGAGAATAGTATTTGATGTATTCACAGTTGCTGGTCAAAGACGTCACGCTAGAAGCAGAATCTCAGTCCTTCGTGATGCTGATGGAATAATATTCATGGCTGATTCTCGTCCAGAAATGATGAATGAGAATCTTGCTTCTCTTGAAGAACTTAGAATTGCACTTGGTACCGATAGACTTGCGACCATGCCAATCGTCGTGTCTCTGAACAAACGAGATTTGCCTAATGCATTACCAACAGATTACATGATTGATATGTTAGATGTTGAAGGCCACCCAGTCTTTCCAACAATTGCGACTGATGGTATGAACTTACTTCGGATGTTTCAACGGGTACTCAGAGATGCATTAGTATTCAAGGTTGGGATCTAGGTTTCCTCAGGTGGGAGGAACGGGAGTTTTCCCATTTCTAACTGATTGACCAGTTCAATGATTTCTTCACTAGCTTGTTCCATAATCAGTTTACCCTTTTCTTTGCTCGCCCTACTTGGGTCTCCAAATGTGGCATTAGGAATTAGTTCCTTTCTATATTCTCCCGAAATGATCCTAAACTTTGTTCTGACTCTTTCCTTGGTAGCATGTTCCATATCGACAAGATGGCCTGCTACATGCATCAATTCCGATGTTTCATCTTCTGCTGCATGTCCCTCAGGAGTTTCAAGCACAATCGCTCTTGCGCTCTCCGCTAAGTCTCTCCACCAATTCACTATTACTACTATTCTATCTCCTTTATCGGTTGCTTCTTTTGCGGCTGTTTCCAAATGACCAACATTACCCCCATGACCATTTAGAATGACGAGATATCTAAATCCGTGTTTGAATACTTCCTTCATTATATTGCTATATAGTGAAATCAAAATTTTTGGGTCGACTGTTATGGTCCCCTCAAATTGAGCAAACATCCAACTATCCCCGTAGTTGATTGGAGGAAGCACAAGTGCTCTGGTCTTCTCTGCAATAGATTGTGCGAGGAAATTTGGTAAGATACTATCAGTACCTAAGGGAAGGTGATTTCCATGTGCTTCTAGAGCTCCTGTCACTAAGACAGCAACATGAGTCTTATCGAGAGCGATTGGAAATTCGTTATGAGTAAGGTTTTGCCAGAAGGGCATTCTGAATCGTTGTTACTTGTGAACTTACGTTCTAATTAATCATCCTAACTAATGATAGTAACTCACCGAAAAGGTAATTAAACGTCAGGGATAGGCCGAGTTCCAATAGCCCCGTGGTGTAGCGGTCCATCATGAGGGGTTCTGGAACCGTTGAGCTTCCAGCGCTCTCCGATAGGATCTCCCCTTGACCCAGGTTCGAGTCCTGGCGGGGCTACCAATACATTTTTTCCTTTTTCATTTGTCGAATTTTGTATCTTTTTTCGCCAAATTGGTTCCAAAAAATGCAAACAAACACTATTGGAAGAGCTACGCGATTTATCGAAAACTTTTCTATTTTTACTATAAACTATAGATTTATAGGCACTGCCTACTCAAATATGAGTGTGACAGGCAACCCGTAGCTAGAGGATAATATCATCTAGCTCTGTTGCTTTTGTCTGCGTCCCCCTCCCGGCGGCGATCAACAGAAATCGGGTCCTGTCCACCCCGTCAATTTCTTCTTCAACTGAGAATTGCCACATCTCAATTTCTACTTTAGTTGATGTTTGTTAGAGTAAACAAGTATATTGGTGGGAAATCTCTGAAGTGATTTGACAGAAAATGCACTCTCTTGATTCTAATCAAAAGTAAGATGCTATGACAATCTTCATATCCCACGTAATTCAGTCATTGTATAGGTGTGGTTTATGGAACGCGTTGAACTCGGATGGGACGAATTCTGGGGACATTTGTTCAGAGTCAGACACAGACGTTCCATTCCCGGAATCCAGCATTATGATGAACTCGTTGTAGATTTCTGTATAGAAACTCTTGGATTGAAGGTAGGACATGAGATTCTCGATATCGCTTGTGGGGCAGGTGACCATAGTGTTCTCTTCGCAAAGAAGGGTATGAAAGTAGCTGGATTCGATATCTCAAGGAGTCTTATTAATTCAGCAAAAGAACTTGCAGAAGACAAAAGCGTCACGGTCGATTTCTTCAAAGGAGACATGAGAGAGATCAACTTTGTCCAACGTTTTAATGGCGCAGTAATCCTTAGCCACAGTTTTGGATTTTTCAACCACGATGAAAATCTGTTAGTCTTGCAAGGTGCATATAATGCATTAGTTGATAGAGGTAAGCTTCTTCTAGATTTAATGAACCCCTATAATATTCCAAAATTCCAAAAAACATGGTCTGAGTTAAAAGATGGGTTCCTTCTTAGTGAACCTCATTTTCTTGATGCGCCATCTGGTGTACTAAAGGGCAGACCTGCGACGTTCATAGACATTGAGGCAGATCGTGTTGTATTGATGAATCAGGATGCACTTGCAAACAACGACATCAGAATGTATACTGCTCTAGAGATTTGTGAGTTGTTAGACGAAGTTGGATTTTCAAAGATAGAGCTATACGGTGAGAACAAACTCCCGCGACGTTCATATGGCGCGGGTTCGGAGAGAATGGTTGTAGTTGCAACAAAATAGCTCCTCTGACGGAAATCTTTTAAACGTCAATTGGAGCAGTCCGAAAAGCCACCGGTGACCTTACTGGTGACCCCGACCGAGTTCTCTCGCGTTAACTTCGTAAGTTGGGGATAGATAGCTAATAATTACTATAGTAACGAGTGTGAAAAGGATGGTCAAAATCAAAGACCCCGATGCAATTAAGAGGCTCATCATGTCAGACGATTATGAGCACAAACGAATCATCAGCATTAGTGCGCACATAGATCATGGTAAAACAACCACAACTGATTATCTCATGCGCCGTGCTGGTTTGATGAGCGATGCCGCTGCTGGTCAGGCTCTTATGACAGACAGTGATGAAGAAGAGCAAGCTCGAGGAATCACTATCTTTACATCAGTGGTTCTATTGAACTTCGAAGTTGAAGGGGAGGAATATCTAGTTCAACTGTCAGATACTCCCGGACACCTTTCATTCACAGGTGAAGTGTCACGTGCGCTTCGTGCTAGTGATGGTGCAGTTATTCTAGTTGATGCTCTTGAAGGTGTTATGACTCAGACTGAAACTAATATACGTCTAGCAGTCGGTGGTGAAGCCTGTAAGCCTGTGCTATTCATCAACAAAGTGGACCGACTCATTAACGAGCTCAAACTTCCTCCAGCAAAAGTGTATGAGAGAATCGATATCATAATTGCAAAGGTCAATGAATTGATCAAAAAGGTCGCTCCTGCTGACCTTGCAAAATCATGGATGACGAGCTTTCAAGAAGGTAGCGTTGCGATTGGTAGTGCAAAGACTGGTTGGGCCTTCACGATGAGGACCTTACAGAAGAAGGAAATCAAACCAAATGTTGTGTTTGAGAAGTACAACGAAGGTGATGAGAGGTGGCTTCGAGATAACTTGCCTCTTGACGATGCACTACTAGAAATGATTGTCATGCATCTTCCAAATCCGAAAGAGGCTCAGCAATATAAGATTCCACGAATCTGGAAAGGAGATCCAAGCAGTTCAGAGGGTAAAGCTCTACTTGAATGTGATCCGAATGGTCCACTCCTTGGAATGATTACCAAAATCTTCGTCGATCCTAAGAGTAAGAGACCTACATTGATTGGACGTATCTTCTCTGGTACAGTCAAGGCCGGTCAATCAATTCGTCTAGTTGGTATGAAACAAAATGTGCCAATTAAGAGACTTGGTGTACAAGAGATTACAGATATTCTTCCGATGGACGAGGTGCCTGCAGGGAATTTGTTCTCTGTGTTTGGATTCATGTGCCCCTCTGGTGAATCTTTTGTTGCCGCAGATTCGGAGATGGTAGGATTTGAGCCAATCGAGTACGCGAGCGAACCTGTTGTAAGTAGAAGTATCAAACCTATCGATCCTCAAGACATAGCTAAACTTGGTGATGTTGTTTCCAAGTGGATCATGGCTGATCCAACAGCAAGCTTCTTCCATGATAAAGAGTCAGGGGAATATAGACTCAATGGTATTGATCCCTTACAGATTGAGATTCTCACCACGCGTATTAATGAGCAAGTTAAGATTCACGTGTCAGAACCAATCATTGTATACCGAGAGAAAATCGGTGCCCAAGGGCAAGAATTCCATACAAAAAGTCCTAATGGTCACAACCGTATTCGGATATACGTCGAGCCACTTGACGAGAAGGCTATAGATCTAATCAAGAAGCAGAAGATAACTAATGACATGCAGGATCGGGAGAGGGCTGCAATTCTTCGAGATGAGGCGGGATGGGACGCAAAAGCTGCTAGAAAAATCCTCGATATTTACGAGAGTTCAATGCTAATCGACGCAATGAGTGGTGTACAAAAATTCGATAGAATCTGGCCATATGTACAATCTACTTGGAGGGAATTTATTGAACAGGGACCAATTGCGCGTGAACCGGTCATGGGTGTAAAAGTAACAATCACGGATGCTACGATACACACTGACCCTGCACATACTGGTTACAACGAAGTTGCGACAATGACCAGTGCTGGTTTAAACATGAGCTTTCTTACAGCAGAACCTGCGCTCTATGAACCAATCCTCAATGCAGACATTAAGACGCCTCCAGATACTCAAGGTGGAGTCATCAAGGTGCTAACAGGACATAGAGGTCAAATTCTAACAATTGAGGCTGAAGAAGATACAGTCACCGTGAAGGGCACATTACCAACTGCAGAGACCATTGGCATTGCTGATGAGTTCCGTAGCGCAACAGCGGGTCGTAGTTTCTTTGGATATCAGTTCCGGGGATTTGAGCAACTACCTGGTAGTATGCAGGAAGAAAAGATTCTCGAGATTCGTGCTCGAAAAGGTTTACCTGAAGAGATGCCATGGACTAGCTCTTGGAGTAGATGGATCTACAAAAGGACCGGATAATTTTGAATTAGAGTGACGCCTCTTGGCGCTCACTCTTCTTTGTTCTCCTAGGTAACAATCTATTTTTGTGAAGGCGTCATCTGTTGATTTGACAAACAATGACTTTCGATACCATTGACGAACTAGAGAAACTCGTTTCATTCAATACAGTTAATGATTCAGAATCAAAACCAACAATGGACTGCTCAAACTATATCAAGAATAGATTTGAAGACTATGGATTCATCACTGATATTATTGAGTCAAAAGAATTCTATACAACATTAGGAAGGAAGGGTCACGGGAATTTCAAGATACTCTTTCTTGCTCACTTTGATGTTGTACCTCCAGGAGAAGATTGGAAAACAGATCCATTCAAGTTGCATGTGGATGGCGACCATGCATATGGTCGTGGTACTTGCGATAATAAGGGGAATATTGTATCTATGCTAAAGCTTGCAGAGGATTTTAATGAAAAGGAATTGCCCTGCACTTTACTTCTTGCTGCTTCTGGTGATGAAGAAATTGGTGGAGCAAATGGTGCGCTTAAGCTGAGAGAGTATCTTATTTCGAATGGACTTTTTCCGGACTATGTAGTTATTGCTGATGGAATCAACCAAGTTGTGATTCATAGACGTCGTAATGTACTTCCTACTACCATCAAAGCCAAGCGTAAACTAGCTAAGATGAAGGGACGAGAAGAAACAATTCGTTTTGAAACTGATATCTTCGGAAGTGAGTCACGACATTCGGCATATCAACGAAGAGGTGTTGACAGGCACGCTCTTCTAACAGCATCGAAATATTTAGACCTGAATGGTTTTACATGCGTGAAAGGAGTGCGAGGAGGATTTGTCAAATCTAATGTCATTCCAGCTTGGGTCGAGCTTGACGTTGTCCATCCTGATGAAACTGGTGCTGAAGTTGAGTATGATGAAACCCTGACAGGTATATTCAGAGGTCTCCTTCCTTTGTCCTCTGCATCATTTCCAACCGCGTATTCAGATCTAGGTACAACAGTATCTCCAAATCTGCTGTCTTTGAATGAAGACTTATGGACTCTTTATTGTGATGTTCGAGCTATGACTGATGATAACGAAGCGGTTCAAGATGCATTTACTAAAGCGATTTCTGAGAGAGTTGAACTTTATTCAATCCGAGTACCTCCAATGCCCGGTTGTGTAAATTCTGATCGCAACTCGAAACTCATCAGAGCAGCTGAGTGGTCTCTGAAGAAGGAAGGCATAAACTACAGAGTGATGGAAGGTTACGGCGCTTCAGACTCACGTTACTTTGCAGGACAGAGTGCTGACGTTTTCGATTTTGGCCCAAGAGGCGATAACTTACATGGACCAAACGAATGGGTTTCTCTCATATCTATAGAAGAGAACGCGCGATTCTTTTACACACTCATTGAAGTACTCACCAGAGACCCCAGTCCCATTGCATAAGAAAAGTGGCCCTAGTGAGATACTATTTCTCGCTAGGTGTTATTGCAAGATTGAGCTTCTCATCACCAAATGTGTAGGAGGCTTCGTATTTTCCAGAAGGCTTGTCTGATTTCACTATTTCAATGGCAAGAGTTTCATCCCTGATGTATCTCTCGTTTGCTTCGACTGCCTCAGCTACTCGTTTACTGGATGAATACTGAACTTCTATCTCATCATCTATGTTTAGTTCAGATGATTTTCGGAGATCCTGAACCCTACGCACAAAGTCACGTGCCAGTCCTTCGAGTTCAAGTTCAGTAGTGATCTCAGTTGTCAGGGCAGAAACGTAGGATCCTTCAGACGCTGTGGAGAACCCCTTTTTTGCTTCGACTTTGACTTCGACTTCTTCGGGAAGTATCACAAGCGTTTCTCCATCTACTTGAATTTCTACAGATTCCCCAGTTTGGAGCCTAGTTGCTGTTTCACGTTTGTCTAGAGCTAGAATTGCTTTTCTGACCGCAGGAAAACGTGCCCCATATTTTTGACCAAGCTGTTTGGGGAGAGGTTTCAAGTCGTAGCTTACTACCTCGGATACTACATCAAGTAGGCGAACGCTCTTTACATTTAATTCATCCCGAAGCACATCTGAGTATTTCTCTACTATGGCACGTTCCTTGTCCAAACCAACAGAGAAAGCCACCTCAGAAAGTGGTTGTCGGAGCTTCACGTTTGCTTGATTTCTCGATGCATGACCTAAGGAAACTAATCTAAGCACTAAATCCATCTCATTATTCAGACTTTCATCTATCACTTTCGAATCACTATCTGGCCACTTACAATGATGGACACTTTCCAGAGCTTTTAGATCGAAACTACGGACTAGATTCTGATACATAATCTCTGTCACAAATGGTACGAATGGTGCTAGTATGTAAGAGAGAGTTACAAGCACTTCGTATAACGTAGAGTAAGCTGCATTCTTATCTAAATTAACATCCTCACTATCCCCTGCTTCTGCCCAGAAACGCCGACGGCTTCGTCTCAGATACCAGTTGCTAAGATGGTCTATGAATCGATTCACTGCATCTGTAGCAATATTTGGTTCATATGACTGTAAGTACTCAGTTACGCTCTGAACTAGTTCGTTGAGCCTTGAAAGTATCCACTTGTCCAATTGGCTTGGAACTGTTTTCTGTTTCTTATTCGGAGTCCAACCATCCATATTCGCATATGTGACAAAGAAAGAATACACATTCCAGAGTGGTATCAAGAATTGTCTTCTCACATCATCCGCACGGTGGTATCCGAAAGCGAGATCTTTCTCTGGTTTATGATCACAAAAGAGCCATCGCATTACATCTACGCCCATCTTGGCTGCAGCATCATCGAACTCGACCATATTTCCCCAAGACTTGTGCATCGGCGTTCCGTCTTCTGCTGTCAAGGTTGCGTAAGTAAAGACTTCCTTGAATGGGGCTTTTCGTTCAAGGATAGCACTCATAGCTAGCAAACTATAGAACCAATTCCTGAATTGACCTGGAAAGCTCTCACTTATGAGATCCGCAGGGAACCAAGTTCTCCAATAGTTAGGATCTGAATTATATCTCATTGTACTCATTGCTACAATCCCTGCATCGAGCCAAGGATTTCCCACATCGAGAACTCGTTTCATGTTTTGACCACATTTGCTACATTTAATCTCGACTTGATCTATAAATGGTCTATGTGGAGAATGCCCTTCGAAGGCATCCCATCCAACAACTGCTCTATCTCTAAGTTCCTCTTTGCTTCCAATTACGTCGAAATTAGAACATTCGAGACACTCCCAGATGGGAAGTGCAAGTCCCCAGTATCTCTTCTTTGAAATCATCCAGTCATCCATATTACGTAACCAATCAAGTTCTCTCTCCTTCCCGAAAGAAGGGTGCCAAGATGTTTCATTTGTGACGACTTCCATTATTTGATAGCGGAGATTCTTCTTCTTCTGTTCCTCTGTGACCTCCTCGTAAGGGACGTCCAGTTTTTTCCCCATGTTTATGAACCATTCATCCACGAGTCGAAAGACCAATTCCTCCTGGCATCGCCAACATACTGGATATCGGTGAGTATAGTCTTTTACTAAATAGGTCAAGCCTTTCTTCTTAAGGTCGTCAAAGATTGGTTTTCTAACTTCGTTAACGTTCATCCCTGTTAACCAATCAAAACCGTCGAGAAAGAACCCGTCCTCAGTAAGCGGTGCTATCACCGCTAGGTCGTGCTCCTTCGACAAGAGAAAGTCTTCAGCTCCACAGCCAGGAGCAATATGAACTATCCCTGTACCTTCTTCTTCGCCTACCTCGTCCCATGTTATAACCTTATGATTCCCTGCTACACCACTCTCCTTCTGGGCTGGCAGTTCATCGAATGGTCCATGATATGTCCAACTAACCATATCTTCTCCAAAGAGTTCTTGTTCAACCTCATAATCCCCCTTCAACATATTGAGGGTTCCTTTGCTGAGATATAGGACCTCATCATTCTGTCGAACTTTAACATAAGTAAGGTCTGGACCGACAGCAGCTGCTACATTGCTACTTAGGGTCCAAGGAGTCGTCGTCCAAACAAGTAGACTTTCTCCTGGACGATCCACAAGTGGAAATCTTAACGTTATGCTTGGATGTGTAAGTTCTCTATAACCTTCCGTTACTATTTCGTGTTGACTGATTCCAGTACCGCATCTTGCACACCATGGTATCACATCACGTCCCTTGTATATCCATCCTCTTTCATGGCAAGATTTTAGGACGCTCCAAATCGTGAAATTATTCTCTTCTGAAAATGTGAAATATGACCCTCCCAATTCTGGCATACCTAGTCTACCTACTAGTTCTTCTACAGTGCCAGTTACTTGTCCGTTTTCTCCATCTATAGTCAAGACTCTAAGAGGATCTTTACCAAGTTCGTCATGGAGCATTTTGAGGAGTTCTCTATCATCCCAGTTCATCCAATAACCAAGTCGTATACTCTGTTCCGTCTGAACTGCAGAATACTTCAGGACTCTTTGTTTGCACATAATGATGAACTTCTCAAGCCCGAAATCTTCGATATCCCGCTTACTTTTGAATCCCATATCTCGTTCGACATTCACTTCAACCCAAAGGCCTTGGCAGTCAAACCCATTCTGATAACGGGTATGATACCCCTGCATCGCTTTGAAGCGATGATACAGGTCCTTGTATGTACGGCCCCATCCATGATGAACTCCCATTGGATTATTCGCGGTTATTGGACCATCTAGGAATGACCATCTCGGCGCATCCTTCCTCAGTTGTTTTAGCTTCTCGAATGCTTCACTTTCTTCCCAAAATTTCAGAACTTCCTCTTCTTGAGCAACGAAGTCGACTTTGTTTGGCACAGGTTTGAACATTGGTATCACTGACCTTGAAGGTAGTTGTTATATAGGAAGGTCCTACGTGGTTTCCTCTCATAGTGATATGAATTCAGAGCAAGAAAACCAACAAGTGTGTAATCAGAGAATGGACTACAGTATTGTTCACGTATGCTAGTGAATTTGGCAATCCATCCTTTATCCACCTATTGACTCTTCTCGTGAGTGACTCAGTTAAAAATCTTGGGCTAAATGATGTTAACCATAACAGACGCAGTTTCTAGGAGGTCCAACCAACACTTAATTGTTTGATGCTTATTTTACTCATTCAGACTTTGGATTATTGAGCAGGTGAAATATGTGAGTGCTCTTGAAGATCGACCATTGGAAGAACTAGCTGATTTAATCTATAACGTTCTGTGGCAAGATTTGCTTGAAGTCTTTCGCGCAGTCCGAAGAAAACTTGATTCCGAAGGTCCTGAAGCTATCAAGACTGCCTTTTCTCAGTCGAAGGAGAGATTTCTTGCAGGTTCATTTTCCGATCATCTGGAAGTAAGATGGGGGATGAACCTATGTCCATTCTGCAATGATGATAACATTGAGAAGAATGGCATTGCCTATGTGGAACCATCAGGCGATGGACTTGAATTCAATCAGTGTTTGAATGACCATATTGGCATTTTGTATAAACTAGTAACTGCAAAAGCAACAATGGATAGTTTTGTAATTGGTCTTGGAAAACCTGCACAATTCAATGGTATGTCATTCTATTGGGTAGCAGTTGCGCCAAATAGTATGAAATCTTACCAACCTGTCTATGAACTGATAAAGGATGGGCAATGGATTGGATCCGTTTCATTTGATACGAGCATGAATACGAGATTTCTCCCATTCGATTCTATGAAGGAGTCAGTTGCCAGGGGTGAAGAAGAACCATGGACAACTGAAATATCTCCGGAACTTAAGGAAGCCATCAATCAATTTGTGGATGTTGCCAGAGAACAAATTGAGATTGCCCTTATCTTATGAATTTCTAGGAATTGGTGATTTAGTTGGTGAAAGAAAAGTTAGTCCGTGATAGGATTCCGGAAATTATTCGGAACTCTGGTGAGGAACCTATTGTAAGGAGAGCCAATCCCCAAGAATTTGAGAGATTCTTGCTTGAGAAGATAGTTGAAGAAGCTGAAGAATTCTTGAAAACAGGAGATATGGACGAACTTGTTGACATTTTGGAAGTTCTGGAGGCATTTATGAAATATCGAAAAATTGATCCTGGACTTATTGAAATCCAGCAACACGCAAAACGGATGGCACGTGGTGGATTCACAGAATGGCTCATAATGCAGGTAGAGGAATAGGCGTTTCTATTCACTAACCATACTCTGAAACATAGGAAATTGTTTATATTATGAAATTTTCCGCATCGTTATAGAATACCACCCTGTTTAGTGGTGGTGCCATGTGGTCATGGAGTGAATGATAATGGCAACTGACAAAGTAGATCCAGTACCTGCAGAACCCGTCAAGCATGAAGATGGTGGTCCTCTGGCTAGGTATCATGTTGAGAAATATCCCGTGAAGGCATTACCTTACACAACTCAGTCAATCTGTCCAGAGTGTCTTATGGCAGATGACAAAGTCGAGGTTATTGATGCCCTTGTTTACGAAGAAAATGGTAAGATAATGTACAAAAAAACATGTGAGAAACATGGGGAGTATATTGATGTTTATTGGGGCGATGCTGAGATGTTCAAGAAGGCACAGACTTGGTGGTACAAGTCCGTCGGTCTTGATAACCCCCGAACTGAGAGAATTAAAGGCTGTCCGGAAGATTGTGGTCCATGTACAGAACACAAATCCCATACCGCACTCGCTCTTCTTGATGTAACTAATCGATGTAACCTTAGATGCCCTATCTGTTTCGCAGTAGCTGCTGAGGGTGGAAATGTATACGAACCATCACCCGAAGAAGTTTTTGAAATGATGAAGAATCTCAGGAGTAACAAACCGGTTCCTGCTCCAGCGCTTCAATTTGCTGGTGGCGAACCAACAGTTAGCAAGCATTTGCCACAATACATTAAGTGGGCAAAAGAGCTGGGCTTCAGACATGTTCAGATTGCAAGCAACTCCATTCGTATAGGAAAGAGTAAGGAATACTTGCAAGAGCTACGTGATGCTGGTCTATCAACTATCTACATGCAATTTGATGGAATTACACCAGAACCTTACATTACGGCGCGCGGATCAAACCTACTTCCAGTAAAGAAGCAAGCAATCCAAAATGCACGAGAGGTTGGCATGGAATCTATTGTTCTTGTTCCCACCGTTGTACGAGGTGTGAATAGTGATCAACTTGGTGGAATTATAGAGTTTGCAGTAGAAAATCGTGACGTGATTAGATGTGTGAACTTCCAACCAGTAAGTATCACAGGTAGAATCGATCATGATGCGCGTCATGAGATGCGAATTACAATCCCTGATGCCATTCATCTTATTGAAGAACAGACAGGCGGAGCAATTCCCGCAGATGCTTGGTATCCAGTCCCATCAATGATGCCTGTTGGTCGTGCGCTCGGTCTTATGAAGGGTGGACCTGAATTGGAGCTGAGCTCTCACTTTGCATGTGGTATGTCCACTTTCATTTTCGTAGATGAAGACGGCTCATACAAACCAATTACTGATGTAATTAATGTGGACGCTTTCCTTGAGTTACTCACAGAAATTGCTAATCTTTATGCTGATGGAGCAAAAGCTGCGGGTGCACGTGCAAAAGCTAAACTTGCTGCTGGTGCGCGACACATTAAGAAGAAAGGCATCCTCAAGGACCTGTTAGGTGCATTCTTAGATCGTGGTGATTATGACTCACTTGCTAAATTCATGAGAAGAATCATCATGCTTGGAATGATGCACTTTCAAGATCCGTACAATTTCGACTTGGAAAGAGTTCAGCACTGCGATGTGAATTATGCAGTTCCAGATGGAAGAATCATACCATTCTGCACAATGAATACAATTCACCGCTCTAGAACTGAAGATAAATTTGCTATTCCAATAGATCAGTGGCGTGCAGTACATAAACCTACTAAAGTTGAGGAAGAAAGCATCACAACTCCATATGTGCATAAAGAATAGGAACGAATTCTGGTCCCTTCTAGGGGCCATTCTTCCTTTTTTCCTTTGAAACAAACGTAAAGCAGATTTCCACTTCGTTTGCAAAAATCCCATTCCTATTACTATGAGTACCTGATTTTGGTAACTAAAATTTCAGATTCATTCCAATTATAATATAATATTTTCATTTCGTAGTTATCTTATAATTTGAATTTCATTTCGTAATTTTTTCCTGAAGAAAAATATCATTTAATCCGCAAAAGTAAAGGTTAATAAGTTTGGAACAAAGGTTTTGTATGAGGAACAGGTAGGTGTGGGAATCCAGGACTTACCTGACAACATGGGATAATATGCAAGGCGGGTGCGTGGGCTAGTTTTTCGTTACATGCCCTCAATTACGAAACTCCCCCCTCCTACCACGATTCCCACGAACCCGCCACCTATCCAATTTGTTAATTGCTTCTGATTAATTGAATGCGGAGATTATTACAGAGTACTGATATCTTGGTCTTGTTTTTGCATGGATGACTAAAATGACATCACTACGACTACATAGACAGCTTGAATTCATTGTTGAGATTGACAAACTCAAACGTATTCTCCGTCAGACAAATGTCATCCAAGACCGTACAAACGAGAATGATGCTGAACATTCCTGGCACCTTGCGGTTATGGTGTTCCTTCTTGATGAATATTCGAATACAAAGAATCTAGATATTGCGAAGGTTATGAAGATGGTGTTGATACACGATCTAGTTGAGATTGATGCTGGAGATACATACTGTTATGACTATGAAGCGGCAAAGGACAAGAAGGAACGAGAGCTTAAAGCTGCAAATAGGATCTTTGCACTTCTTCCTGAAGATCAAGCAAACGAACTCAGAGGTATTTGGGATGAATTCGAGGAACAAAGACAACCAGAAGCTAAGTTTGCAGCTGCAATGGACCGACTACAACCTCTGCTTCTTAACTTCAATACACTAGGCGTATCTTGGAAGAAACATGGTGTGAAAAAGCATGAGGTTATTGAACGTGTCAGATATATCGCTGACGGTTCAAAAGAACTGTGGGAATTTGCAATCTGGTTGATCGATGAATCAGTACGACGAGGTTTTCTTGCAGTATAATTTGTTTCTAAAAATCCTTATCTGGCTTCACTCTAAACTTATAGTAAGGCGAGTTTCGATGCAGTCATCAATTTTCATCATCGGTGCGATTGCACTTGTAGTGATAGTCTTTCTAATGATTGTCCTTGCTCCTAGTATGAGGAATCGAGGATATAATGATACTCGAGAGAAGGACGCCATCGAGTTAGAGAAGATTGTGGATCAAGAGATAGAACGTGCGAAAGGACAGCGACGTTATCAATACTGATTAAATCATCATTGACGTAACTTGCTACTCTCCAAAGCCTTATCAATCGTAATTATGCCCGTGGTCATGTGAGTAGTAATGCTCGATGTAATGGGCAAAGCCGTTGATACTATTGATGACTCGGATGTTTCATTCGCTGATGTTCGACATCAAAATCAAGCAACAACTTCCATCGCTGTAGTTAATGGAGCCCTGCGACGATTAAGCCGGTCCACTAAGGCTGGTACAGTTGCACGAGTGCTTGTTGGTGAGTGTTGGGGTCAATCATCCACAACTGAACCTGTTTCTCTTGGAATTCTGGAAAATCTCATTTCAAGAGCTACAACGATGGCGAAACATAATGCAAAGCATTCTAGACGAACTATAGATTTGTCTGGAATTCCAGTACACAAGGAAAGTCGTTGGCAAGAAACTAAAGTAGATCCTTCTGATATCACTGATGAAGAGAAGCTTGAGTTTGTGCTTAATCTTGACAAAGCTCAGAAAGTAGATGATAAGATTGTTAATACGAACTCTATGTATGCTGATAGTAAAGTAATCTATCGTCTAGCTAATTCTGAAGGTTCGAGATTAGAATGGGATGAAATCCGTACAAGAACCGTTGTTCAACCTGTAGCAAAGGATGAATCAAAGGTAATGTATGATTATGCAGTTAAGAGCGGATTAGCAGGATACGAACTCGTACAAGGGATCGACCCGAATAAATTCGCTTCTGAATGTGCTAACGATGCAATTGATCTATTATCTGCTGCAAAAGCCCCCTCTGGTGAGGTTACTGCTGTTGTAGATGGTGACATTGCTGGTTTGATAGCACATGAGGTCTGTGGCCATGCCAGTGAAGCTGATGAGGTCGTGAAGAAAAGGTCCTTCTTGTCAGACCTAGTCGGTGTTAAAGTAGGTACTGACCAAGTCACCATGGTTGATGATGGTAGTATCCCTGGTTTAATAGGAAGTTTCCCATTTGATTCTGAAGGAACTCCCTCTTCTAGAACTACAATTATCGAAGATGGTATCTTCCGTGGATACATGCAGACATTGGAAACAGCGGCCATCATGGGAACCGCTCCAACTGGTAATGGGCGTGCCCAAGATTACAATCGACGTATCTTTGCTCGAATGACAAATACATTCTTCGACAAGGGCACATGGAAAAATGAAGAGATCATCGAAGATACAAAAGATGGACTCTTCATCATAAAAACTCACTCAGGAATGGAAGATGTAGTTGGAGGCGGTGTTCAGGCGACCAGCTTGAAAGGATACATCATTAAGAATGGTGAGCTAACTCAACTCGTTAGAACACTTGCCATTGCAGGGAAGGTTCTTGAGATCCTCAAGACTGTGGATGCTGTCGGAAACTCACTCGAATTTACAGGAGGGACCTGTGGAAAGGGAGAGGAAGATTTTATTCCTGTCACTTCAGGAGGGCCTCACATGAGAATGCAGCTCGTTGTAGGAGGTGGGTAAAGTGAACCTTTCGGATACTGCCCAAACACTTGTCATACTATCAGAGCAAAACGGTGCTTCCCAAGCCGAATCATTTGTCATACGTGTTGTAACATCTAGTATCTATATTGATGATGACATTCCTAAGATTGGAGATTCTAAGACTGAAATCGGTGTAGGACTCAAGTTTATCCTTGGTAAAAAAATAGGATTCACAAGTTCAACTCTACTTTCTGAAAAACCAATTGATGTTGTTAAACGTGCAATGTCTCTTGCAACTATCAGTAATGAGGACCCAAAATTTAGTTCCCTTCCAACAGCAGAGAAGGTTTCTGGGAAAACCGATCAATTCTACAACAAAGAAACCGCTGCTGCTGACAGTTCGGTGCTCGCTGACAAATGCATGGAACTTGTAGACTCAGCAAAAACTGATTCAGTTACAGTTCCTAATGGTGTTCTTAGGACAAGTTGCGTGGAATTCCGTGTAGCCAATTCACTGGGAGTAGATGCAACTTCAAAATCTACTATGGTCTTTGGATATTTCACCGCTAAGGCGGATAGTGATGGTAAGGTAGGAGAAGGTGTTCAAAGAGTATGGTCTCGCTCTATCTATGATGTAGATTTCTCTGAAAAAGGCAGGAAACTTAGCTCTCAGGCAATGGCTGTGATTGATGCAAAGCCATTCAAAGAGAAATGGAGTGATGTTGTTGCTGTCCTTGCTCCAAGTGAAGGAAGTATGATGATGGGCAACCTAATTGGCTCCGCTGTTTCAGCAGAAAATGTGAATAACCGTTCTAGTCCATGGACTGACAAAGTCGGAGATTCCGTATCACATGAGAGTCTATCGGTGATTGATAATGGGAGGTCGAAGGTTGGTCTCATGAGCGCGGTAGTTGATGACGAAGGAGTCCCGACTAAGCAAACTCAGGTAATAGAGAAGGGTGTGTTAAAGTCTTACATATTTGATAGCTACAATGCAAATCAACTTGGATTGAAATCTACTGGAAATGGAATTAGACGTGGCGGTCGTGATGCACATGGTGCTTTTACTGGAATGGTATCATGCAGACCCACCACACTTGAAATACCACCTGGTAACAAAACAGTAGATGAAATCATATCTGAAGTGAAGAAAGGAGTATATATCGAGCACTTTGCATGGCCTCAGGTTGAGGCTCTTTCAGGAGCATTCTCAAATGAGATTCGTAATGCTAGAGTGATTCAGAATGGTGAACTTCAAGACCAAATCAAGTTTGCGTTGCTAGTTGGAAATCTGTATGAATCAATAAAGAAAGAGATGCTTTTTGGAGCTGACGTAGAAGTCCAGGGGACTCGTGTAATGCCGACCTTTTCAATCGCAGGAACTGAGTTGGTTGGTCAATGAGCTTTCTGCTTCGTTCTTGTACTTAGCCAACTATTAATTAGCAAAAGGTTTCCATGCATGAATTGTTTGGGTGCTTTCGTATGACTAGAAAGGAACTAAAATTTGTCCATGTTGACGCATTCGCTGAAGAACCATATGGTGGCAATCCCGCTGGAGTTGTCCTAGGTGCTGATAATCTGAATGATGAACAAATCCACAAGATTGCCCGGGAGCTCAATGTCAGGGAAACTGTTTTTGTTTCTGGATCAAATTCAGCAGATTATAGATTCAGGTTTATGTCTCCGACTGGTGAAGTTGATTTCTCCGGTCATGCGACAATCGCTGCATTTCATGCGCTTATTGAGGAAGGAATTGCTGAAATCGCACAAGATGTGACTATGTTTAGTCTGGAGACCCATAGTGGTTTATTACAAGTTGAAATAGTCAAAAATGAAACCACAGGTCTTCATGAGGTCCAGATAACCCATGAAGAACCAGAATTTCTCAATACTTACGATTCAGTAGAATATGCTGAAGCTCTTGGATTACATCTTGTTGATATTATGTCATTGTATCCAATTCAAACTGTTAATACCGGACTTCCTACTCTCATGGTTCCTGTAATTAGTCTAGCTGCTCTTCAGAAAGTAAATCCTAATTGGGATCGTATTGAAGAATTATCCAGTGATGCTGACTATGTAGCAATTCAAGTATTTACTAAGGATGCCTATGAAGTCACATCTGATGCACACGCCCGTCACTTTGCTCCAGCTCTAGGAGTCAATGAAGACCCAGTATCAGGAGCCGCTGCTGGTTGCCTTGGATCGTATATGATTCATTATGGTTGGATTTCATCAATAAACAATGTAACCAGCATTGTAATTGAACAGGGGCATTCACTGAATCGTCCGAGCAAAGTAATTGTCGAAGTGACTGGAACACAGAACAACATTAAGCAGGTCAAGGTCAGTGGAACTGCAGTCACCGTTATCAAAGGAACCATCTTTCTCTAACGACAATCGATAATTTGAGAATTAATATTCGACAGATTCAGAAATGCTCAAAAGGTGACTCAATTTTGCTCCATACCGAGAGGAAAGGAATGAGTAACTTCGAGGAGATTTGGACCAAAGAACTTGAAACGGTCAATTCTGCTCTAGCAGATTATCTTGATTTTAAGATTAGTCAGATATCGAAACTAGGAAAATATCATACACAATTCTACCAATATCTCAAGGAGTATTTCATGCGTGGTGGAAAACGACTCAGACCTATTCTTGTAGCAATTGGATACAAGGCAATTAATGAAGATGTACGCCATGATCATTTGTATCGTGCCGCATGCTCAATGGAAATTCTCCACAATGGTACTCTCCTTCATGATGATTTAATCGATCACGATGAAACAAGACGAGGTGGCCCCACCTTTCATTCTAGATATAGAGATGCATATCTTATGCACACAGATGATCAGCAGAAAGCATTTGATTGGGGTATGACTATGGCAATCATCGGGGGAGATATTCTACTTAATATGGGAGCTCAAGCAATACAAGATTCTGAACTTGATGATGCAACCTCTGTAAAGTGTTTAACACATTATCAAACTGCATACCAGTATCTAGGTGATGGTGTGATGCTGGAAATGAATATGGTCTATGAACCAACAGTAACACCGGAGATTTACTTGAAAATGGTCAGTCTCAAGACAGCAGTGTTATTCTATACGTCTCTACTAATTGGAGCTACCATTGCAGGAGCTAGCGACTCTCAACTTGCAGCGTTACATGAATTCGGTCTCAAGGTCGGACAAGCCTTCCAAATGCAAGATGATATACTGGGATCTTTCGGAGATGAATCTGTTACAGGGAAGAGCGCAGATGGAGATATACGAGAGGGAAAGAAGACAATGTTGCTCTTGAAGTCATATGAGTTAGCCAATTTACTTCAAAAGAAAATAATTGATGATTTCCTCGGCAAGGATGATATGACAAATGAAGAGGTTGAGCAAGTAAGGAACGTATTCAAACAATCAGGAGGTTTTGATGCTACAAACACACTCATGGAACAATTACTTGCTGAGGGGCAGGCGGCTCTTGATAGTGCACAACCTCCACTTACGCCTAAGTACAAGGAATTTCTTCTTGCGCTAGCAGAATTTCTAACGAACCGCGACTACTAGAGTATATCTCTAACTAGCCCCAGCTATTCGAAGTCCGAGTAGGAGGACAGTTTCACCCTTCGCTTTAAGGATATGTTCCATGGGTTCTAGTATACTCGGGATGTTTCTCTTAACATATTTTAAGAAAACATCTGGTCCATCGTTGAGTGCTTTACGCATTCTGTTAACGTGATACTGTAATTCCTTGAGAGTTTCTGGTGTGATAGGTCTATCAGCATATAGTTTAGTAAGAAGGGTTTGGCGTATCTCTTCAGCTACAATATTGGTGTCACTAACCACGGATTCTCTTGGAGCTGTTCTTTCCTCATATTGTGGAATGATCGCTTGGCCTTCTCGTAGAACACGACGCACCTCTTCTGGAGTTAAATCACTCACTTCAAGATCGTCCTCGACAATCAATCTTTTCCAACATCTCTTTCCTTGAAACTCAACAGGTGAAACATAGCCTTTCGCATGCATCTGATTCAGAATCTTGCGAAACATCTTATCTGTAACTAGAGAATGAGCTGCGGAAAACATCATGAATTTTTGATATAGAACAGCCTCAAATTCGATGATTGATGATGCAAAAGCACGCACTATGTCTAACTCAATCATTCTCTCTTCCTGTTCTGGTTGATTCAACCCAGACACATCTGCACCCCGACGCTCTCGCGCCATAAAATAATAGTAACATCTCCATATGAACATTCACAGAGTGAAGTGAAAACGAAAAATGAAGAGCAATTAAGAAATATCGAAATGGATTTTACCAAAAAGAAGAGTAGGGGCTGTCATAGCCCCTTATCACACTATTTTCTTTTCACAATTACAACCACAACTATCAACACTACCACTATTCCTATTCCACCAATCAATATGATCATAATATCAGGAGGTGGTGAAGTTGTAGTGGGTTCTGTTGGGGTTGGTGTCGTTGTACTCGTTGGGGGAGTATCAGCACCCCAAGTCACTGTAATAGGTCCTCGGATGGCAATATTACCACCTGTGTCATTTGCATAGATGAATACGTCCAAGGGCTCAGTTGCAATAATTGGTATTTCAGCACTGAATGAATCTCCAACGGCAGACATAGAAACTTCAATCTCTTCAGTTCCTGTATCAAACCATAACCATGCCGAATCAACAGAACTTGGGTCTGTTATCGTTGCACTAATTGTGACAGAGGTCTCATTATCAGGATTCTCAGGAGTCTGAGTTATTCCTCCAATTCTTGGTCCCATCTCATCGAAATCAGGGATATTTGACTCTGATCGATTTCCGATTGCCCAATCAATGAAATTCTCTAGAAGAACTACATTGTTAAATAATGCAATCTTTCCATCATCAAAGTCACTGAAGAAGGTAGTTCCTGCAACTAACACACGAAGTTCTCCTAATTCTTCCACAGCAATCAAGGGGATTTGATCTCCGTTGACACCATCTTGAGAATCATCATATATCACAGTAATTGCAGGAGCCTGTTGATTGGTC
>JAEORG010000036.1 GCA_016841005.1 Candidatus Thorarchaeota archaeon
GCACCGATAGGTTCTCTTTCGTTTCCTCCTCCGTTTGTCCTCCAGCTTTTCCTCGCATGACCATCTCTCTAATTGCCGTATTCAATGAGCTCAATGCCATGATGACCTTGAATGGTTCTACCTTACCTTCAACACCTGATTCCCTCATCGTCTTTACAATGACGTCAGTCATCAATTCCTGAACTCTGAGTAGGTTTTCCTTGAACTCCTTCTCGCTCTCTGATAGTTTCTGTTTCTTCTCATCTTTCTCGGAGATAGTTCGAATTACGAGTCCAATTCTCCCAGAATCAAAAAGGGCAGCTTGACCAGGGAATGATTCTACAAAGGCGAGGTACGCATCACCCATAGTCCGAAGTTCATATTTTGCTCCTGGAGCGTGAAGTAAGTCATTTAATGTATCAAATAGTGTCTCATAGGTCTTTGAGATTACTGCAGTGAACAAGTCATCCTTTGAGTCGAAGTAATTGTAGATCGTTGCTTTCGTATATCCTGCATTAGATGCAATCTTGTCAACCATTGTAGCTTCGTATCCATTCTCAATGAAGGACTTCGCTGCAAATTCTGTAATTACATCTCTGCGAATCTTTCTCTCGCGTTCCAATCTCCTCTGTTTCGCGGATTCGTTCTTCTCACTCATTAGACACACCTGTTATTTTACTTAAGTATATTAAATTATACTTAAGTATAAAAGATTTCTCTCAAGGCAAGATATCTCATGTGTTAGCTAAATACTATTCATACTTATTAGCAAAGAATCGAAATTATCATAGTTGGTTGAAATGAAAGTCACTCCACTTGCTGTAGCTGAGAGAAACTATCTCAGAGGGGTTCTCAAGGCATTTCTGGAGGGTAAGAAGAATCAGAATTATGTCCTAGGTTGTTTTAGAAATGTCCCTATCAAGGTCTTCGATGAAATTGCGAAAGACCTCAGTTCTCACTCTGAACAACCACGGTTCAAAGAGCTATACGAGATCAGGAAGAAGCTCGAAGAAGCTCTCTCTGAAAACCCATGTAAAACACGATTTAGCCCGTGGGTAATAAGCCGTTACTAATTGTAACGTTCTTGAGAACTACATTAGTTTTTATGTAACTTTGTTGCAAAGCACATGATGAGAGATGTCGTCTGGAGTTCGCGTGTGTAGATCATGTGGTGCCAAATTAGCTCCTGATGAGAGAAAGTGTCCTTCTTGCGGGTATCTAAATATAGACTCCAGAACAGCAAGATTAGGATCAAGGATTGAATCAACACCACCGCCTGTGCCTGTTGTGAAATCCACACAACCACCTCAATCAGATGTTGAGAGTTCAAAAGAGAGTGCTCCTGAAACTGCTGATCCCAGTTCTGGAAAAGAGGCTAAACCTGATAGTCACTATGCTGTAGCACCACAGGCATTCGATGAATGCCCTAACTGCGGAACAGCATTTCGGGGGAGCACATGTCCTAACTGTGGTTACAAGCTAAAAGGAAGCAGTGGCGGCTGTGGTAGCTGTACATGTTTTGTCTTCTTGCTTATCATGCTTAGTATCCTATCTACAATATTCATTCTCTAACCTGATTAGCTATATTCAGGGAGATTGTTACTAGAATCAGGAATGGGTCTTACTGGGTATACTATCTCTTCCGCTTTTTCTTTTCTCCTCGAGGAGTCACCCGAATCCGTTCGACCTCTTCAGGTTCTTCAAATATCTCCTTCCACTGTTCAGATGTTAATATCTCACGTAGTTTATCCTTCCCACCTTTCTTCATTCGTTCACTGGTATATTCAAGCCGTGTTACCTTTACTGGAGACGAAGGAATATCAAATTCATCCTTGTCATATTTGCGTAGAGTAATTTCCATGTACTCGTGAAGATGCTCTAGCTGGTCCTCAATTGCATCTCTCTCCTTATCGAGTTTGTAGAACTCTTCACAAATATCTAGCATCTCTTTCTCAAACTTCTCTTGTATACTCATCACTGAAACCTCGCTCTTTGTCACACTGTAAAATGTCAGATAATAATGATTCTGATTCTCATAGCGCTCCTCTAAGAAACCTGAAGAATTTTCCATAGTTCCTCGGACTGACGAACATTGCAGGGACTTTGTTCATATAGTCGGAATATGATGTACCAAATCGTTCGATCAGTTCCTTCTCTTCTCTTCTAATATGTATTCTAAAAACAAGATACACTATGAAGAACATCGCAATGGAATACACTGAAAATCTGAAGAAGAGAGCACCCAGCGCGAACAAAACACCTGATAGATAGGCTGGATGACGAATGACTGAGTAGATCTCATTCTCTTGAACCTCGGACTCCTCGGGGAAGTAGAGATAGACGACGGTCATGTAATCTATACCAAACGTGAAGATAGCACTGCGAACAAGTAATGCTCCTAAGATAATGAAAATCCCACTGAGCACCAAACGAAGGATAATGTCAATTTCAAGTCCTATACCGAAGAATGGTAGGAGTGATTGTGACCAAAGAATCGTGAGTTCATTGACTGGTGGACCTGGAGGAAGCGAACGGACTGAGGTAAATCCTTGAAAGACCACAGGCGGTACAAGAAAGACGCCCACAAGTCCTGTTGGAATTATATGTTGATATGCTAGGTGTCCGTACTTTTCCTTCAGTTTCTCTCTCTGATTCCAGACCCTTCCAATAAGCCACAATGCTAGGGCACCAATGAAAATACTACCTAGAAATGGCATGTATGGTTCTATCATTACAAGATATGAAATGTCAGGAAAGATACGAGGTGCCACATCAAGGAGAATTATGAATATGTACCCTATAATTGCAGAAAAGAGTCCTCTGAGAGGAAGAAGTGCAAGTTTGCGTCCAGGATAATCTGGAAGTTTTTCTCTTAGCTTCTCAATCCCTTTCAATTCCATTGAAAATCACTCTCTACACTACCGATTTTCCACCTAATCAGGATGATGATGGGCCCATAATTCCCTCTATCTTACATGCACCCTGATTATAGACCCTCATCTTAGTACCTTTGAAGGCTCCAACAAGAGTTAGATTTGCTTTCTTTGCAAACTTCACCCCAGCATCGGTTGATACAGCGTATGAAACCAGTAAAGGAATTGATGTCCAAGCACATTTACTGACGACATCCGCAGTCAATCTACCTGAGCTAAACAACATGCATCTAGATAGGTCTAGTCTCTGATTAACAGCAAGTCCTATCGCTTTATCAACCGCATTATGGCGTCCAAGGTCTTCTGAAATCGTGAATTTGTTGGAATGAATCTCTTTCACTAAAGCTCCGTGAAGTGCTCCTGTCTTTTGACGACCTGTTTGAGAATCTCTAAGAAGTTTAGCTACCTCCGATAGAGCATCGATATGGACCTCGATCGACTTAGAAATCGAGGGAACACCAGCAGCACTTCTGAGTTCTTTTAGGATTTCAGGTGCAGAACATTCAGTTCCAATGAATCTTCGAATCTGTGAGAATCCTCTTTGTGTTCTGGCTGTAGATTCATCCTTCAAAGTCAGGATACACCGATTTGCTGCATATCTAATCTCTTCTATCTCATCCATCGATTCAACTATTCCCGTTGAGAGGAGATATCCTGTAGCAAGTTCCTTTTCAAGCCCTGGGCTGCAGACAAAGGCTGCAACAAATTCTTTGTTGATTCGAACTTCTAGAGCTGTTTCAATAGCCACCAAATCATCCTCTTCTTCCTGATACCCTTTGGTGATCTTCTGTGTTGGTAGAGTCCGGTATTGCTTCATGTACAAAGCCCATTGACGGATTATCCTGAATCATAAAAAAGGAAGGGATGGGGAGTTAATCCACTCCTAAAGAAAGTCATTTTTCATCAACAATATTGAGAATTCATACTCCGTCTTTACTAGATTATTTCTTTGTTTACTACTATGTACTTCTTGTGATATATTATGAATATGGAAACAACAAAGAACGGAAAATCGATAGATGCACTGACAACGGATCAATTATCTGTAGTAGAGGAATCTATTCGCAGCGAATCTTCCAGACCACTAACATTCAATGAAATCGAAGATCAAATCCGTAAAAGAAAATTCGGTATCATTAGCACAGTTGACCAAAAGGGTCGACCACACTCGACTGGCATTCTATTCGGAGTGTCATCACCTGAATCCCCTCTTGCATTCTATATAGTGACACAGAAGACCTCAGCTAAGGTCAGATACATCAAGAATAATCCTAATGTTTCATTACTTGTGCCTTTCCCACATTACTATCTCCGATTTGTCCCTGATAGTACAGTGATGTTCAGGGGTACAGCTGATTTTGTATCTCTTAATAATGAAGATGTACAATCTGCATTCTCACAGGGTCGGATCTTAAAGGCTAATCTGGATGTAGATTCAGAGGTCATGCGCGATGCTGTAGTTATCAGAATTAAGCCATTCAAGACTATCTATTGCTATGGTATTGGCGTTGGAATGAATGACCTCAGAAAGGATCCAACTTCAGCTAGATACAAGATCACAATACCTAGAAGCCGTCGGCTGGGTAATGGTTCACTGATACGAAGGAGTGGGTGAGATAGGATGATACGAAAAATAATTAGTGACCACACTCTGGCTGCATATGTTCTTTTAGCCTATGGAATTACTTGGATAATCGCTCTTCCATTGATACTAAGCTATCATGGTTTGATAACAGTATCAATACCATTTTCAATCCATTACCTTACACCACTTGGTCCAATACTTTCTGCATTGATTGTCACAGGGGCTCAAAGAGGTAAAGATGGTCTTCGTGAAATAATTAGTAGAATCACAAAATGGAGAGTAAGACCCGTTTGGATCGCATTTGCAGTATTCTTTGTATGGATTCTCTATCTTGTGTCGGGAGTTATTATTGTATCAATGGGTCAAGTCTGGCCAGATCTTAGTGTTTTTGGCCAAGTGCTGTATATGCCTTATCTGACCTTCATTGGAGCCTGGTTCCTCTGGATATTCTCGTTCGGTTTAGGCGAAGAATCTGGGTGGAGAGGATTCCTCTTGCCAAGGCTTCAGAGCAAGTATAATGCAATGATATCTACACTGATTGTCGCCATTATCTGGGCTGGATGGCATATACCAATGTTCCTCTATAATGAGAATCTTATAGCAATGGGCTTTGCTGGAACGATATTCTGGGTAATTGGGTTGACATTTGGTGCTACTCTCTTAACTTGGCTCTATAATAGCAGTGAGGGAAGTATCCTTGTGACAGCTATCTGGCATGGAACCTACAATCTCTTTACTGGAGCTCAAGGACAGGCAGCTGGCTTGTCAGCTGGGATAATCAGTATGTTTGTGATGATTTGGGTAGTCATTGTTGTATTGGTATTTAAACCACGAAATCTATCTAGACTGAAGCGCCAGACTGCATAGCTTCAGGTCATCATGAGTGTCGTAGTTCTATAGGATTCGAACCATCGACACTCTTGTTCATTTTATCAGTTTTTCATCATCTCACGACAATGTATCTAGAATCAGGTATCTGGATTGTTCTTCACGAATTCGAGTGCTATTTGTAAATTCTTAATCGATAGATTACCACCTGAACAGACAAGTCCAATCTTCTTGTCCTTTAATTGTTCTCGAATCTTATACGCAGCAGCAAGAGGCGCAGACCCTGCTCCCTCTGCGAGGGTGTGGGCATAACGTATCATCCAGACGATAGCTCGCAAGATATCTTCTTCACTGACTAGCATAAAGTCATCCAGGTGTTGCCGTAAGATACGTTGTGGAAGTTCAAAGGCTGTTCCTGTGGATAACCCTTCAACGAAAGTTCGATTGGGTCTTTCGAGAAGGGTTCTCTCTTGCCATGAGTCATGTGCAGCAGGAGCGGCCTCAGACTGAACACCAATGACCTTAATTTCTGGATTAACAGACTTGGCAACAATACAAGTACCAGCGACACCGCTACCACCTCCCACAGGCACGATGATGAGTTCAATATCTGGCTGTTCTTGTAGCATCTCAAGAGCCTCCGTTGCTACACCTGCAATCAAGTCTGGTTCATTTCCTGAGTGGATATATCGGTAACCTTCTACTCTGGCAAGTTTCTCACACTGTAGTCTTGCATCATCGAAAGTTTCGCCATGAAAAACTATCTCAGCACCCATTCCTCTTATGGCAGCTACCTTTCCAGGATTTGACTCCTCTGGCATGACGACAAGTGCTCGTACTCCAAATAATCGTGATGCATACGCAATTGATTGTCCATGATTACCTGTGGATGCAGTAATCACTCCTCTCTTCTTCTCTTCCTGAGAGAGTCTTGAAATTAGATTGACACCACCACGTATCTTGAAAGCTCCGATCGGGTGGCAATTTTCATGTTTGATGAAAACCTCAGTGCCAATCAGTTCATTGATGCCAGGGTAACTTAGGCAAGGTGTTGGCTTTAGGTATCGTGAAATATTCCTCTGAGCTTCAATAACATCTCTAAATGACGGAGGTTCCATAAAGGTATCAACTCCTACGATATCTGTTACTTTTCTATCGATTATATTTCGGAACTCTTAAGTCTGATAAGAGTAACTCTCTATTTTGCTTATTCGATTCTCACCGAATAATCAAAAACGCCTCCTAAATTCTACAACTTCAGATAAGCAACTCCATATCTAGGATTGGAGGTATATGCCATCTTGTCAGAACAAGAAGCTCGAACGGAGATTATGTGTTCACATTGCAGAAAGAAACCATATCGACGAATGTGGAGTGGAATTTCTGGTTACAAGTACTGTTCATTAGAATGCAATGCGATTGAAAACTATAAAGGATACTGCGCCATGGCCTGTCTATTCGGTGTTATCTTTCCCATTGAAGTTTATGGGCTTTTCTTAGTAATTACTGGAGCTCTACCTTTGCCATTAGATCTCTTTGCGTGGATGCAACTTCTCCTTTTCCTTCTGGGATTCCCCTACTTTGGATATCTGGGGATAGTTGGTTACAGAGGTGCAAGACGATAACAAATTCGTGTGGAATGATAACAAACGACATTTCTATCTACTGAGAACGTGGATGACCCAAGGTGCTATTTTTGTTTCATTGATCCATTCATAAGGTTCATCAACACTTCCCAATGGTCTGTAAATATCTACAACTTTGAGCTTAGCCTGACGAAAGGTCTCCAGGTATGTTTCATGTGTCCAAAGGATATCCTTTACAGGTCTCTTATCTTCTGTATCCATTTGTATAATTAGAACTTCATCCCCACTCTTTGCATCCTTATTCTGTGGGAAGTCTTTGGTCGAGAATGATGCCCATTCATTGGTATAAATCTCTGGATTTGATGCAAGATTGACCAGACAACCATCTTCTTTGAGTAAATTCCTAAGACCTTTCAGATTCATCACTTTTTGTTCCATTGTAGGTATATTGTCAAACGGAAATGCTGAGAAGATTAGATCGAAAGTTTCCTCTCTGAATTCACTGAAATCCCCCTCGTTTATGACACGATAGTCACCTTCCGGATCAAATTCTCTCGCTTTCGCAACCATTTCTTTAGAAATGTCCACACCGATTGTGTGATATCTAAGCTTCTTGAGGAATCTGGTAGACCTCCCTGAACCACAACCAAAATCCATAGCATCTGTTCCAATGATATGCTTGGAGAATATTTTAGGCAGGTCTCTGAATGCCAGATAGTATGTACCAGGAAACTCAAGCTTGGAATATGCATCTGCTCTTTTCGAGTCTTCGTAGACATTTGAAAAATCCATCACCAAGACCTCCTTTGTCGACGCAAACTTGTCGAATTTATTGATTGTGATTGAAGAGAATGTTTTTTCGATACCTCTCATACTAAGAAATTATTATGAAAAGTCACACAAAATACCTGACCTTCAATGTACCTGCTCGAATGGATTTTGTTCATATCTCTCCTCATGTTGAGGAAGCTGTCCGAGAAAGCGGAGTGCAAGAAGGCATCTGTCTTGTGAATGCAATGCATATCACAGCTAGCGTCTTCATCAACGATAATGAACGAGGCCTTCATGCTGACTACAAACGTTGGTTAGAAGAATTAGCCCCACACGCCCCAATTGATCGATACCAGCATAATCGAACTGGCGAAGACAATGGTGATGCTCATCATAAGCGACAAATTATGGGTCGCGAGGTTGTGATAGCCATAACCAATGGTAGACTAGATCTTGGTCCTTGGGAGGCTATCTTCTATGGCGAGTTTGATGGGCGGCGAAATAAGCGAGTCTTGATCAAGATAATTGGCGAATGACCTACTCTGTTATCTTCTTCAGATCTAGGTCTCCAACACGAGTCCGAATCCTCTTCCCAACCTTCTCGATTTCCTTCCTGAGTTCCTCAATTTGTTTGCTTCGTTGAGCCATCTCTGAAGATCGACGCTGTTCGCTCAATAGGTATTGGTCATAAGCATCAGCCCATTCCTGTCTAGTTGTCTTCAATTGATCTTGGAGATGGGTATACATAATCTTCTTGACATGGATGACATTCTTTAGGTTGAGCAATGTTGTATCCAACTCTGACATGGTCTTTGCAAGTTCTTCCTCGGCAACTCTGAGCTCCTCACGAAGTCGAACAAGATCTCCCATTGCAGAGCCTATCTGTTCTTCATGTAGATATTCCGAGTCTTCAGGTAGAGTAGTGACAGGATCTATCGCGATTGATTTCGCTGTGGATATGATTTCTGGTTCACTGGATTCTTCTGCTAAAACACTCGATTTTTCTACCACTTCGCTTGATTCTTCTGCCACTTCACTTGAATCTTCTGCAGCAGTGTCATCCTCAACTGCCGCTTCATATGCACGGGTTATCTCGTCCACTACACGCTCATATGTTAGGACTTCATTGTCTTGTGATTCATTCGCCGTCGTTTCCAATGATGTACTATCTGTTGTTACAGTTACAGCGGGCTCTTCTGATACCGGTTCCTCAGTTTCAGGTTCTTCTGCTACAGATTCCGCTTCTGGTTCTTCTGTTTTGCTGAGGTCTATGAGCGTACTGGGTGCTGCTTGAGGTATCGGAGTGGTATCTTTAGGAACATAATCCGGATCCCGTTTCTTCATCTCCTCAACCATCAATTCGACAAGCGCTTCAAATGCCCTATCGATGTTTTCACCAGTAAGTGCTGAAGTTTCGATGAATACTGCTCGGGTATTCAAGATTTTACTGATGTTCTCAGCAAAGTTTCTTCCTCTCTGAGTAGTGACTACTTCTTCAGGTGGATTTTTTTCTCGAATGTCTATCTTGTTCCCAATAATTATGAGCGGTGGAAGTTTTTCCATGAACCCTGCTGCTTCTTCAAGCCACTTCCTTGCATTCTCAAATGCAACATTATCAATTACAGAATAGACAAGAATAATTCCACTGGCTCCATCGTAGTATCTCTTTCGTAGGTTCTCGAAAAGAGCCTGGCCTGCTATGTCCCAAATCACAAGATTAGTTGGGATACCATCATGTTGGATTTGTTTTTGAGCAAAATCTACGCCCAAAGTTGGAATGTAATTACGCTTGAAACCTCCTTTCAGGTACTTAAGACGAATGCTGGTCTTACCGACAAATCCGTCACCGATGAGGCATATCTTGAACTGTCGTCTACGAGGTTCCCTAATCAGAGGTCGCTCCTCCATCACGGTGGCGCAAGTAAACTATTATTTTATAGTATATAGCGATATTTGTGATGCTCCTTATAAAAAGAATATCCTGAATCGACAAGAAAATGGAGGAGGAATAGACCTCCTCACGTATTTTGTTTCTTCTTCAGGAAGATGATGAGTACTAGCACAACGATTGCACCTCCAGCACCAATTACTATGAGGACAATCAAGGTATTATCTGGTGGTGCTGTTGTCGTTGGGGTTGTATCGGTTGTACCAGTATCTGTAGTTCCTGTTGATGTCGTTGTGGTTGTAGTGATCTCATGGACTATAACAGTGAATGTTCCTACGAGTGTATTTCCATATTCATCATATACCGTCACATTTAGTCCATAGCTTCCAACTGTGAGGACTGATGTATTTGTTATTAATCCATTATTTGAGATGAAGAAGTTTGCAGTATCGTTGATGTTCCAGTCAATGATTGTCGATAGGTCTGCTACCTCTAGCTGATAGGAGAAGGTTTGCAAATAGTCTATCTCTTGGTCCTCTGGATCTATGACCCACGTTGGTTTTGTTGTATCCACAACTGATATGGTGAAGGTTGCCTGATTCATGTTATGGGCATGATCGTAAGCTCGAACTGTTATACCAAAATCATCAACAACCAATGTCGTAGAATTAGTCATAATCCCCAGTTGACTTACAGCAAAGTTTGTAGTATCATTAATCCCCCAGTGCATGATTCTGACTGCCGAAGTCGCATAGAGTTGCATTGAGAATGGTGCCCCCAACTCATATATCTGGTCTGATGGAGTTTGTGTCCATTTCACAAAGGGAAGAACTACAATCCACCCATCACCACTGAATGGGGCAGGAGTATGCCTGCCTGACATTGCTATTCCACCAGCAGTTACAACAATTGCATCTGCAAAGAATTCAGAATCAGTAGGACTGCCCATGCTCTCATTTCTTATTGCATTGCCATCAAGATCTAAAAGCAGGAAATATCCTTCCATGTCACCTCCACCAAAGCTATGAGTTTCACCAACTACAACAATACTACCATTGTGCAATTGTATGATAGCATTTCCTTCATCAGAGTCTGAACCACCGCACATTTTATTCCAATATATGAAACCAGTTCCATTTGTTCTAGTGACAAATGCATCAGGTAAACCTGCGCCTCCTGCGTATCTAGACCCTGTTAGCGCAAAGCCTCCATCTGACAATTCGACCACATCAGTACCGAAGAATTCGTCTGAGCCGCCATAGGTCTTATTCCACAGTTGGTTTCCGCTCTCATCGATTCTGATTAGCCATGCATCAGTGTTCGGAGACCCTCCCCCTTCCGTTTGGCCTACCAATGCATACCCACCACCTGAACAAGCAATAATGGACTTTCCTAGATCATTCAGTGCTGGATATCCGTAGGTCTTATTCCAGAGGTGATTGCCACCGCTATCGGTACGTACCATCCAGAAGTCTTGGGTCACTTCTGAAGTTTCAATAGTATCTCCAAGAATCAAGAATCCACCATCGGGTGTTTCCACAACTGAATGTCCAATATCACTACCAGGTCTGCTGAAAGTACTATTCCAAAGGAATCCACCATCTTCGTCTATTTTCATTATCCAGAATGCATTGTCAGGTTCTACAGTGGTGTCAACATACCCTGCAATAATATATCCTCCAGTGGAACATGTGATGATGTCGTATGGTATGTATCCATACGGAAACTGGTGTGCCCATACTTGGTCACCAGATTCATTGTAGCGTACAATATAGGGCCGAACATTTCCAAATATTGCTGGACTCGATAAGCATGCAACTACAAAATCACCATTTGGTGCCTCAGTGATAGCATATGCGGTTACACGATTACCATCATTGAACTTTACATCTGACAAAGGATATCTTACGGAGATGTCTACCTCCTTCTGAATCCAGTGCCCATGGTTGTCTTCAACTTTGACCTCTATGTGGATTTGTCCTATGGGAAGTGTACTTGTGTTCTGAAGTACTCCTGAGGAGTCTATTGACAGGTACTCGGTGTCATTAATAGACCAACTTAAGGGGCCATCTGTAGATGTTGCATTGATATCTTCGTATAGAGGATCAAAGAGCTTTAACTCATGATTCGAAGGTGTTGGATTCCATCTTGGTTCAGACAATCTGTATATACACAAATCCCAATCTCCTACAGATGGTTCAACATAACCAGTAAGAGCATATCCTCCATCATGCACCTCGACAATCTTGTCTGCCCTCTCATTCCCTGCATAATGGATCTGTTCAGTCCACCAGACTTCTCCTTCTGAATCAGTTCGTATCACCCAGATGTCGTCATCAGCTCCTGTTGTATATCCTGCGAGAGCGAATCCTCCATCCGCTGTCGTGGTGACTGACTGCCCCATCTGGTTTCCTGATCCGCCATAGGTCTGATTCCATTGAAGATTTCCTGAACTATCAAACTTGACCAGTTCCACTTCATATCCTCCTCCTCCCCAGCTATTGGTTGTTCCACAGAGAACATACCCTCCATCAGTCGTATTGGTCAGTCCAAAGCAGTATTCTGTGCCTGGTCCTCCGTGAGTGGAGTTCCAAAGGTGGTTCCCACTTTCATCAAGTCTTAGAAGATAGAAATCCTCACTCACAGTATCATCTATGGTACATGCAACTACGTAACCATTTGTCCCGGGTAAGTCAAGAACATCAGAACCAGCAACAGTGTCCTCATCGTAAAATGTCGTATCCCAGGTCAGAATTCCATCTGAATCAGTCCGTACAATATACATGCCTCCTCCATAGTTGTCTCTACCTACCAGAATGAAACCGCCATCATCTGTTTCAGCCACTGCTCTAGCTTCACAATCATAATTCCCTGTATAATTGCGCATCCAATCGACATTTCCGTCAGTATCCAATTTAACCATGTAGAAGAAATTATAGAAATTCCCGGGTGTGTAAATATCGAGTCTGACATATCCACAAGCAACGAAACCACCGGTACTCACTTCGATAACATCAAATGCTCGTTCAGAAGATCCATTGTCGATGGTTGTGTTCCATACTTCTGTACCGTTTGCATCAACTCTCATCACCCAGAAATCTAACTTGAAGTCTGTTGTGTTTTTAATTTCACCAGCTGCGACAAAGCCTCCATCACTTGTCTCTACAAGAGAATAACCACGGTCATCTTGGCTCTTTCCTTCACCATCGTAGGTATGGTTCCAAATGGGAATATCTGTAGCAAGATCAAAGGTTTCGGTTGAATCTAAACTGTTTTTGATTCCTTCATATTCAGGTGTGTCATGAATGACACAGACTGAATTTAGAATGAAAAGGGCACATAGTAATACTCCAAGTAAGGTTCTAGATGTGCGAGCGCGCATCGAATCTCCTCCAAACAGTGACGCGCAAACCATAACAAAAACTCTGCTATTTCAATCCGAAACCTCCACACACAAGTGTTTATTATTGTTAAGGTCTTCAGATGCTACGATAATAGTGGTAGAAGATACTGGATGCACCACAGAAGAAGGTACGCCATTTAGATTACTTGAAGCAACAGCATACTTTCTCTTTGCTGTGGGCCCCCTGGTTGGAAATGCTGTTCTTACCTTACTAGGAGCAATTGCACAGGATTTTGCAGTTGATCCAACTGTCATATTGATCTCCATACCTGCATTCATGTTTCCTTTTGCAATCTTTCAGTTATTCTCTGGAGCCATTAGTGATGTTTATGGTCGAGTTAGAGTCATCGTTTTTGGGCTTATTCTCTTCATAATTGGACTTGGTCTAACTGCATTTGCAACTTCAATCACAATCTTTGCACTGGGAAACTTTGTATCTGGTATCGGATTTGGATTCATCAATCCAGCTCTACTAGCCCTTCTATCTGATTGTGCTGATCCAAAAGACATTCCTAAGCGAATGGGTATTGCGTCTGCTTTAGCATCTTTCAGTGTTGGTCTGGGTCCATTCATCGCTGGGCAGATGGTGATTTTTGGATGGGCTGCTTATTATATCATGTTCATGATTATTGCGGCCTTAGGAATGGTCACTATTGCTATCGTAAAACGTCCTCCCAGACGGGTTCACGAAGATGCTGGAGTCAGGGTTCTTGCATCAAATCTTAATGTCGAACTCCGAAGACCTGCAGTTCTTTTTATGATGGTGACATCATTCCTTGTATCTCTTACGTATCTCGGCATCTTCGTATGGACATCCAGAGGATTGACAGGTGCATTAAATGAGGTTCTTATTGGGATTATTCTCCTAGGAGGCGGAATTTCAGGAACATTCGCAGGTGCATTAGTAGGTTTGATGATTCGCAGATATGGATTCGGCATTCCGATTTCTCTTGGAATCATTCCACTTCTCTTCGGAACTGTATTGTTGATTTTAGTTGGCGATATAACAGTGGCAGCTTCTCTTACAACTGTCGCGCTAGGTATCGCACTTGTTGGTTGGGGCGGAGGTATTCTCCTGCCAATCATGATAACTGTCAGTCAAGTTCTTTCTCCGGAGCGGCGAGGTGTCCTTGCAGGTGTTGTAACTTTCTCATTCTTTATGGGCTCAGCCTTAATTCCAGCAGTCTATGAGCCTCTGTTTCAAATGGGTATAACTTGGGTTTATTTCGGAATCCTGATTATATCATTACTTCTTGTTCTATTACTTGGAGTGCTGAATAAACGAGTGAAGTCCGCCTAATGAGATCGTGATGCGAAGATATCTTTGTACTTATATCCCTGAAGCGAAGAGAAATTCGTATTCATATTCTCCAGTTTGGAACCATAGAAACAAACGCCAAGGCGGTTCATCAGGGTGTGCTCGATAGTAATCACACCAATAGACTGTACTATTATAGAACTCGAGTTGTGTCAAAAAGAGCTCAACTTGGTCCCAGTCAATGAGACCTGTCTGACTCCACTTATGAAGTCCTATACTCCAACCTGTTTCATCTGTGAAGTTCGGAGAGGCATAGGTGATTGGAGTTGGATTTCTAGGATCATTATTGACATACGAGATGACTTCTGAAAACTGTGCTTCTTCAAAAGCTGGAAACATCCAAGCACCATACAGTATACCACCAGTGATGATTACAATGCAAACACACACGAGTAACTTTCTGTGGTGTTTTATCCAAACTCCCATTTACAATGAACTCCTACAACTCTCAGATATTATTTCAGAACATTTTCTAAAAAGTCCTTTTGTACTTTAAAGTTATAAGAATGGATTGTTCGACTATTTCTGTGGTTATGGTGCGGACAGTTTTTACAGAGTTTACATCGGAGAGCGAAACAGTCAGGGGAAATTTTGTTCTTCCTGAAGGAGATGGTCCATTTCCAAGTATCTGTAAATTTCATGGTTTACCTGGTGGGCCTGATCAAGTTTCAGGGATTGCTACCGACCTTGCAAAAGCTGGATTTGCAGTTCTCACATTTGATTTCAGAGGATTTAGACAGAGTGATGGACTATTCACTCTTTCCGGACAGATAAAGGATGCAAGAGCTGCTGTGACTCATCTTCTTGAATTTGAGCAAACACTAGATTCATGGGTTGGTGTGTATGCCGCTAGTTGGGGTGCTGCAGTTGCTGTCTGCACAATGGCAAGAGACCCACGTATAAGCTCGCTCTGCCTTCGAGCTCCTGTGTACGATACGAATTGGTTTACCACATCCCCAATGATAGAACCAGCAGTGAAACAACTCATCGAAACCGACCCCGGTCAGATTCGAGGAATTGATGACCCTGAAACTCGAGAGATTATCCTGACAAGAATGGTTGAAGATACAAAGATATACAATCCCATAAATGAAATTTCTAAACTTGCACCTAGACCTCTATTGATTATTCATGGAACTGAAGATGTAGGGATTGATCTTGCTGGAGTTAAACGACTCTTCGAACTTGCTGGTGAGCCAAAGGACTTGATTGTTGTAGAAGGAGCAGATCATGAGCTCACAAATCCTCTCGCTCATGAAATAACTGTGAAGACTGCTGTAGAATGGTTAAAGAAACAATGGATTAATCGATGATGGGCATGTTTCAAGAATAGTTCTTCTTATTATCCTCCCACCATTTCATCCATTTTATCCTACTATCTTCTCGTTGGTTCTTCTTGACTCCTGTGACGAAATACCCTCCTTTTCCCAGTTCTTTCTTAATTATGTAAATCTGACCAACATGTCCAAGGCAGTGCAAGGAGATTCGCTGAATTAGCTCGCCAACGGTTTCCGTATTCCCTCCAAAATTGAAGTCGGGAAGTTTATTGATATTCTCATCTGGAATCTGTCTTAGGAACTGTAGACTAGAATCAGACACCTTTAGGAAATTCTCGATTAAATCTCTCATTGAGAGAGGGAATTGGTTCAAGTCTATGCGCGTAGCTCCTGTGGTAAAAGGTTCACGCTCCTCTGGTGTCAGTTGGCTCTTACCCTGACAGGCGCGATTAAAGATAAGATCCATATGCCATGTCAGGTGTCCGAGAATCCAACTGATAGGATTCGTTTGGTGTGTGATTTGATACATTAAATCCTCAGGCTTCAATCTCAATATTGCTCGTTGAACATTCCACTGTGCAAGGTCAAATGTATCTGAAGCGAATTCCTTCAGGGACATGTTTGTATTCATCTCCTTAGTGATCTCAATAATTCTAGGATTTTCACTATTATGTAAATCTTATACTCACTCGTTCCGAGAAGTCCGTGGTGTTAACTACGCTATCTCAATTTACCACCAAGTTGAGTATCTAAGATTGATTTTGCTTCATTATACTTCTTTTTTGGAATTGGGATTTTGAAGGGTTTCTTATCTCTTGATGGTGCCTTTATCTCAACATGCGCTCCAAAGAATCCTTTCTTGATCTTAACCCAATCCACTTCATCAAAAGGTATGGACAACGATTTTGGATGCAAATCTGCTATCTCATCAGGAGTCTTGCCTTGATGTGATGCACGCCGCTCTGCCTTTGCAGGTGCATAACTCTGATGTACTGCAACATCATATGGTAGAGAGTTTTCTTCAGGTACGTCTGTTTCTTCATCCCAGACAACTGCACAGATGAACCTGTAATTTGTGATAAAGAGGTCGTATTCAGGTGGATTGGTCTGTATACGTGTAGATTTGATCTCTCTTTGGAGGTCTGTACTCTTTGAAGCCTCACTAGAAACTACTACCTTCGGAGAATCCTGTGGGCTTTCAAATACTGCAAGAATTTGCTCCATTTTTATTCCTCATCATTTAGAAGGTCAAGTATCATTCTAATAAAGTCTGAGAATGCATTCATCTTATATTCGCTAAAGGAAATTATGTATCATGAGTGATCGTGGTGAGAAGGATTTCATTGGAATGCCAGATGCTGGTGCACTGATGTATGATCGGATGATGAAATCAAAAGCGACCACACTCCAAATCAACGAGATTGCTGACTTCTTAGCATCCAGATCTAGTGTTACGAGACTTTTAGATGTTGGAACAGGACATGGTCGGCTTCTCCTTGAAATCAATGCACGAAATCCTTTCATCGAGCTCTACGGACTTGATATATCAAAAGCCATGATTAAACTGGCTGAGAAAAATCTTGAAGGAATTCCAGTAAGTCTACATCTAGCACCCATACAAGGCTCACCCTTTGAAGATGGTTTCTTTGACCTAGTCACATGTACTGGTAGTTTCTATTTATGGAATGAACCTCAAAATGGATTGAATGAGATCTACCGTATTCTCAAGCCCGGGAGCACTGCATATCTCTTTGAAACTCGTAGTGATTACGATGAAAAAGCCTTACGAGATGGGTTAAAGGAGAATCTCAAGGGTGAAGGGATTTTCAAGAAACTCATTATGCCAAGATTCCTCAAGAAACAGCTTAGCATGACATATTCTCATAATGAGATTATGGAAATCATCTCCCATTCGTTGTTTGCAGAAAACTTTGAGATAGTTGACATATCACTTGCTAATTTGCCCATCTGGGTTAGAATTGAACTCTTCAAGCAGCCTTTATTATTTTGAGTTACATTTTTTATAGGATACGAACCACTGACTTTCCAAGGTATTCATTGGAATATACAATGTAAAGAAAGAGTTGAACAATATGGCTTGTAGAACATGGCACCTGTGGTTCGGATTCATCGCTTTTGTATCATTTAGTATCTTGTACTTCTGGTACAGCGCTTTCGAGTATCCTCATGATTTTCTGCTCGTTACTCTAGGTCTAGTAGCAGCACTCGGATCTGAAATACCTGATATCGATCAGATAGCAGACAGAGTGTTTCATCATCGAGATTGGTTCACTCACTCGCCTATCCCTGCTACTTTCCTGTTCGTTCTTGCTTACCTTTATGGTGATATTTTCGGAATTAGACTGGTCACCTATCTAGTATGCGTATTCCTAGTTACAAACGCGAGTCACTTCTTCCTAGATCTATGGCCTGTCTGGAAAGGAAGTGGAGATGCAGAGAAAGGTACAATGAAAGGAGGTGCATTGGCTCCAGCTCGATGGCTCATTGAGGGATTAACCGGGGCTGAGATTTATTCAAGGCTCGCAGGTACATATCTCATACATCTACCATTTGCAATTCCAGAGATGAAGGCAAAGAAGAAGAAAGGAAAGACCGTGATAGTAGAGGAGATGATGAAGACACTACCAACAGGGCAGACCCGTGCATGGCTTGTCCTCTCAGGAATCATCATCCTTGCATACGCCGTGATATTGGCGAATATGACTATGCACTTTTTGCCTTTCTAAGATGTTCAATCACATATCTCTCAAAATAGATCCCCCAGAAGCTATGATTAGACAAGCTGAGAAGGTCCGAATTCAAATGCCATTATGTAAAATAGTAGTATTCCTTTCAACAACCGCTTTCAATCTCTCATAGGTATCTCCAGCTTTTGAGAACGGACAAACTTTGACACAAATTGAACATCCAATAGTTTCCGCGAAGTAAGGAAAACATTTGTTTCTATCAATACATGTTTGCATAGTA
>JAEORG010000333.1 GCA_016841005.1 Candidatus Thorarchaeota archaeon
ACCTCACTGTTCCTCGTCAATTACTCTCACCTATTGTTCCTTGTATGGATCAATTGCTCGTACAGCATCCACTACTGCTTGAATATTCTCTTCAGGAGTATCAACAGTGATTACACAACCGGGAGCAACGACTAGTTTTTCATATCCAGCCTTTTCTACAGCCTTTATGATTTGGTCACTCGCTTCCTCAGATGTACCTTCTCTGAAGATTCCATTGTGATCGATACCACCAAATACAGTCTTTCGAGAAATCTTCTTTCCCTCTTTCAAGGAATGTGATGAAGTCTGATCTTCCCAATTGATTCCATCTAATCCCATGGTTCGAGATATTTGATCAAATCTGACTACTTCATTTGGTTCTCGTGCATGAAGATGCATCACCATGAACTTGGCTTTTCCTCGTAATTTCGATATTAGTTTTTGATCTTGTGGGAGAATGAACTTCTTATAGTGCTCATCCGATACAGACGCCTTTGTCGAATGCTGTGATGCAATAAATATTCCATCACTTCCAGCTTCCAGTGTTGCTCGAGCAAAATCGATCATCACATCTGTAATCATATCTAATGCAGATTCGATAATCTCTGGATTTTCATCCATGTACTTGTCCAGATTCTTGTCACATATCTTATCAGCCACCATCGGGCCATCAAAGATTGTTGCCATAATTGGAACTCTATCTTGTGAGTACTCGCTGATGAGTTCAATTGCATGAACTTGATTGCCAAACTCTCCTGCCATCACATCTGGTTTTTCCAACACTTCCCAATCACTGGCCTGATATACAGACGCACTAGTTAGGGTTGTAGAACCTGAAATCGCACCATCATACTCAGCAGTACATCCGAAGTCTGCACAAGGATAATGTCCCCAGAAGGTAATTTTCATCAGATCATGGTCGAACTTCTTGTGGAACTTGATTTCTTCAGCTGCTAGACCATCAGGAGTCCGGTCTACCTCAGGATGATGCTTCCAGATTGATATGGGAATTTGTTCTTCAAGATTTCCGAGAAATGTTTGTTTCAATAAATCAAACTTAGACATGGCAATCTCAGGAGCGCACACAGCAATAATGAGGTTTTGCATCTACCATGTACCTTTATGTCCTTTCAATCATAAGCAAATATCTCTATATACGGGAGTTCAATCGGTCACACAACTTGGAGATACTCTATTGCCTGGTAATACAGCTCTATACGATTCATCAGTCTTTCTTGAAATGGATGGGTTAGATGAGCTTGCAATGGTCTCTCCTGATCCTAATCCATTCTGGAACAAAGCTAGGTTCGATATGGCGTGGAACCTCCCAGTGATGTCAAAGATTCTAGATAATGAATTTATCACCCTACAACCAATGAGAATAGCAACCCGTGAAGAACTATCCCTCTTTCATGATGTTTCATATATTGAAACCATGGAGCTCTTTGGAAATACTGGAACTGCGTTTTCATCTAGAATGGGTCTAGATACAGATGAAAACCCGGTCTTTCAGGATGTGCATATCTATGCATCATACCCTGTTGGAACAGCTATTGATGCAATCCTTGGCGTCGAAGAAGGAAAATTTGCCAATGCTATGTCCTTTTTTGGTGGGCTTCATCATGCACATGAGAGCAGAGCAGCTGGATTCTGTTACTATAATGATGTAGCAATCGCAATCAGGAAATACAGGCAGAAATATCCAGGAAAGAAAGTGCTTTACCTTGATACAGACGTGCATCATGGAGATGGTGTACAGGCTGCTTTCTACGACGATCCCAATGTCTTGACAATCTCGATGCATGAATTAAGCATGGGTTTCTTTCCAGGTACAGGTAGACCTGAGGAAATGGGAATTGGAGAAGGCAAAGGCTATTCTGTAAACATACCTCTTCCACCCCTTACCGATGATTATGAGTTCTGGAGAGCGTTTGAGGACGTCGTAGTTCCATTGTGGCTTGCATACAAACCTGACATGGTGTTCTGGGACGTTGGTGCAGACGCTCACATGAGTGACCCTCTTGCAGACTTGATGCTCACCTATGACACATATCATCGGCTCTCAAAAACTGTTCACCAGCTTGTCCATCTGGGGTCACACAAGCTTGTCGTCACAGGCGGTGGGGGATATAACCCCGTTGCAGCAGGAAAAGTCTGGACAATCGTCCTGTCAAACATTGCTGGTATTGCACTTCCTCCGACAATTCCTCCAGAATGGATTAAGCTCTGTCTGTCATATGGATTGAAGATGCCTCGTGGAGGATGGACAGATCGACCAATACGGATAGATGAGGAGCATTATCACAAGATTCGACGTGCTATTGATGAGGCAATTGAGAAGGTTCAGACACTCATTTTTCCAATACATGGTCTTGAGAAGTAAGTCCTAGGCTTTTGAACCAAAAATACATCGATGTCCAGTATCGTCAATATACATCCTAGTAATTTGGAAGGCTGAGAACGTTTCGAGTAGCTCATCATCGGTGAAATAGTGATGTATAATTCCACTCTCTGGTCCTTTTTGTGGCAAATAAGTTGCTGGTTCTATTTCCTTCAAGTTCCAATCATGCTTAGGGTCTATCGGTTCTTCAGTAAGGACTGGAATTGTTATGAAGATATATCCTTGAGGTCTAAGAACTCTTTCAATCTCTGATACGGTAGACCTGATATTCTGAATCCTATTATGATGTATTGTCTGAATTGATATTACTGCATCAAACATCATGTCCTCGTATGGAAAGATATCTTCCATTCTATATTGGATAAGACTAGCAAAGAGATTCTCTTCTTTCAACCAATCCTCTGCTAGGCTGATTGCCTGTTGAGATGCATCAAATCCAAACACTTGGAATCCTTCTCTAGCAAAGAAAACAAGATGTCTACCTGTTCCACATCCTATGTCCAGAATTCTCCTGACGCCACCATTCCTAAACAGCTCTGCAATTGTTACCATATCTTGATGTGGCTCATTAAACACTCGCCCTTTTTTACTAAATATTTCATCCCACTCTGGCATTGTACAAATTATATCGTTTCTTTTCTCTTAATGATGTCTATCTGGATTTCAAGAGAAGATATTAGACGGATTACCATCTATCTAACTGTTTGACCGGGGCTCGTACAATGTTTCGTCTACGCTATGTAACTCTCATCCTTACTCTGGTCCTGATGTTTTCCGGCATTGCTCTGGCGGGATCTGTACAGAATAATATGGGCACAGTGATTGTCACAGAGGTTGATTTTCAGGCCGATGACGGCTCAAACATTCACAATACTCTTCAACGGCCAGTCTATGCGACGGATTCTAACCCGCTTCCTGGAGTAATTGTATATCATGGAACACAGCAGAGTAAGGAATGGCTGATGGCCTTTGGTATTGAATTGGCTCGTCGAGGTTTTGTCGTGCTCACTTCTGATGCAAATGGACATGGTAACTCTGATTATGGGAGAGGAAGTGGACTTGCAGCGTTAGAATACTTAGCAGGTCTTGAGTATGTAGATAGTACTTCCATAGGTCTTGTAGGACATAGCATGGGCGGCGGCACACTCTCCTCAGCACTAGAAGGTTCTAACATAGATATTCGAGCAGTTGTTCTTGTTGGAAGTTGGATTCAAGAAAGTTGGAACTCAACCTATCCAAAAAATCTTCTAGTAACCGTTGGTGATTTTGATTCGCTTTTCACAGGATTTAATGAAACAGTGGTCCAGGAGGTATTCAATACAAGTACTGTAGAAGAAAACGTAATCTATGGTGACTTTGACAATGGGACTGCACGAGAGTTTGTAATAGCAAGGACAAACCATCTCTTCGAAACAATTAATCCTGAGATTGTTAGTGACACAATTGAATGGATGAAGGAGAGTCTCAAGGATGGTGTTGAAGATACTAATTGGATTCCAAGCACTGATTTAGTTTACGCCTGGTGGATGGTCGGAGGGTTCTTTGCGACTCTTGGAGTCATTCTCACCATTTTTCCGTTGATTACAATCCTTCTTAGTATACCTCAGTTCAACACTCTTGAACGTAAAACACCTGAAGCTGAACCTTTGAAAGGCGGGCCATTCACAAAATGGGGGTTAGTCTATAGTCTCATACCTCCCATCCTATTCTTCCCTCTTCTCGCAGTTGGTTATCTTGTCCCATTTCCTATGAGCTATGCACCATCTGTTTTTTCATGGTTCCTGGGGACAGCGCTTGTTCTTTTCCTATTACTTCGAGTTGTTGCAAGAAAGCAAGGACTGGAAATGAGTAGGTTCTGGAGGATAGGTGATGATAAAGAGGGACGAAAGATACCATTGCTGAAGACATTTGTACTATCTGTTATTGCTATGCTGTGGCTCTATGCGTGGACACTGTTAGTTGACTTAGGTCTTGCTCTTGACTTTAGGTGTTTCCTACCAGGTTTGAAAGTCCTCACAATATCCAGAGCACTATTATTTCCAATTTTTGCCATAGTCTACTTCATCCATGCATTATTTGATGGGATGTGGTTAATGGGTCCCTTAAGACCTTCAGATAGCGAACCTTGGTACAGGGGACAAACCAAGTGGTCATTCATTGCGATAACTCTCAAGTGTTGGCCAATCGTTGTAATGATCGGAATTGAGTTTGGCATTGGTATGTTATTTGGTATTCCAGTTTTACCCGGACTCATCGGTTTTTCTTTCCTTTTCCTCTATGCATTTTTACCTTGGATGGCTGTGTCAGCAGTTATTACTGTGTGGGCATATAGAGCTACAGATCAGTACTATTTTGGTGCAATTTTGAACGGCATCCTAAATGGGTGGATTACAGCTTCAATACTCTCATTCAATGCAGGAGTTCTCATATTTATGCTATAAAGAATTAGGACTGCCATCTATAGAGGTTCTATTTTCTTTCGGAAAGTGAATAATCACTCCAATAGACCGGTATCTAAAGAAAAATCCACGATTACCATGAACTCTTTGGTTCTTGTGCTCTTTGTTTCTCTCTTCGCCATAGGTAGTAATATCCAAGACAAATCAGAATTGGAACCCCAAACATTACTAGAGATATCAATAACCGCAACCAAGATGGAGGAGGTATAATTTCAGACATTAAATCACTGAAAGCTTGTTCTTCTGAATAAGTCCTTTCATTATTTGCTGACAGGTCTATATCACGACCAAATGCAAAGCAATATGATAGAATCTGACAACATAATGCTATGACTTCTAACCCGATTGACGAGATGCTCGAACTCTGCCAGGCTCTCATTGACATGATTGGCGGAGCAGGTGCCTGTCCAGACCTGTTTATCATGCAACAGTCATTCTCAGATACTGTAGACAGGGCTATGAAATCATACAAGAATGGTGAAATCGAAGTTGACATTCGGAATCTACCTCCAATCATGTATGCATTTGCAACAGAAGAGCTGCCTATTCTCTGTCAGGGAGATATTGAAGACCTTGAGAAGGCAAGAAAACAACTTGGTCTATTCATGACCTCTGTAAGAGAACTCGTTAATCCTAAGACTTCAGAATAATCATGGCACACAGAACCCTTTTCACATTGTAGTGCTAACAATGCTATGCCAGCAGAGAATGTGTTAATATGATACGGCTGATTGGAGTACTATCCGAAGGTGGCGTACCTGTTGTCATCAAATCATACGTTGAAACCGAAGGCGAGATGATAATAGGAGCTCTGATATCCGCGGCAAAGACTCTCTGTGATGCAATGGGAAGTGGCGAGGTCAGAAAGCTTGCATTCAAAGATAACACTATGATAGTAACAGAGAGCAAGAAGAACTATACAGTCGTAGCGTTAGTTGATAGTGCAGAGGCGTACATGGATAGTTTCCTTCGTATAATTGCCGAAGAGATTGATGAAACTGATATTCAGAAAGCAGATGGCACAGTCAATGATGTACATATTTCACTGGTCACATCAGTCTTAGATACATACATCAAAGACAAAATCGATTCGTCCCTAAGTGACATTGTATCAGTAGTATGGCCACCCATCCAGGATGCAATTGATAACAATCCCAATCTTAAGGAAGAAATTCAGCTACTCGAACAGAGGCTTAGTTCATCTAATCTAGAACCCAGATGGGTCGCAATGAAGACACGAACAGACACATCGCTTGAGAATG
>JAEORG010000334.1 GCA_016841005.1 Candidatus Thorarchaeota archaeon
ACCTTCCAGATGACGGATATAAGAGCGACATAAATTCTGTAACAGTTGGTGGGACTAAGGGACATGAGTTGATGATTAGGTTACTAGAACAACTTGGCTCGTTTTATGGAACAATCTATCTTGTCATGTCCTCACTTGCAGATGGGGATGCAATAAAATCAAAACTGAGAGAAATGGGGTTCGATTTTGAGATCATTGCAGAAGAGCAATATTTCTTTGAGAGACTTGCAGTGGTGAAGGGAATCAAGGGACCCTAAGGAAAGCGTTTTATGAATGATCGAATTATTCAGCTCATTCCTAAACAAATCGATTGAGAGATGATTATAATGTCTGACGATAAATCGAAGAAAAAGAGTACTAAGACAACAACAAAGAAGACAACAAAAGCTAAGACCACCACTTCAAGTGTCGTCGAACAAGGATCTCTAATCTATGTTGATTATGTTGGGAGAACTAAAGATGATGGAAAGGTCTTTGACCTGACTCTCGAAGAAGTGGCAAAAGAAGAAGGTCTCTATAAAGAAGACGGATATTACGAACCGATGTTGGTTGCTGTTGGATGGAACTGGATGCTACAGGCACTCGAAGAAGAGCTTGTAGGAATGAAAGTCGGTGAGTCCAAGACAGTTGAAGTGCCACCTGAGAAAGGAGCAGGAGTAAGAGATCCAAACAAGATCAAGCAAATTGCTCAGACTAGGCTCAGAAAACAGGGAGTTCGACCAATGGTCGGTGAGGAAGTAAAGGTAGGCAATGAACGTGGTGTCATCACTCATGTACTAGGGCGTACTGCAAGAGTCGACTTCAACTCGCCACTTGCTGGTAAGACATTAGTATTTGATGTCACAGTCAAAGAGATTCTAACTGAAATTGATGAGAAACTGTTTGCAGTTGTCAAGAGAAGACTACCCACTTTGACCAAGGAAGAAGTTGATATCTCTGTCAAGTCGAAGGTCATCTGGATTGAACTACCTTTACGAACGAGATATATCGAGTCCGTTCAATATGCAGAGATTGGTATCGCTATGGATGCCTTGAAGGTCCATGAGGATGCAAAAGAAGTGAAATTGGTTGTGACCTGGCCCCGTCCAGAACCACCCAGTGAAAACACAACCTAATAGATTTGTACCCTGTAAAAAAGATTAAATAGGCACCTAAAGACCTCATCATTGTCACTTGTTCTCCAGGGCATTATCCCACTAATCAAAGGAGTTAATACAAATGGAACATGATATGCAACCTCCTGCCGAATTAAAGACTGGAACTACAACTGTTGGACTCGTAGCTAAAGATTGTGCTGTCTTAGCTAGTGACCAGAGAGCCACAATGGGTTTTCTGATTGCTAACAAGACTGCAAAGAAAATCTACAAGATCACAGATAGAATTGGTGCCACAATTGCGGGTTCAGTTGCTGATGCTCAGCAAATTATGGACCTTCTAAAAGCAGAGGCTAAACTTTTTGAAGTACAGCGAGGACGCCCAATGACCGTTAAGGCACTAACTCGACTTCTAAGTAATATCATGTTTCAGAGTCGTGGACTCTATATGCTCCAGAACATTGTTGGCGGCTTTGATGAGGAGGGTCCTCATATCTACATGACAGACTTCATTGGGTCAGTCATCCCTGACAAGTACACTTCTACTGGCTCAGGCTCACCTGTAGCTTTGGGAGTACTTGAAGCGGAATACAAGGACGACCTCACCAAAAAGAAAGCAATCGAACTAGCAATTCGAGCTGTAGCTGCTGCAATAGAAAGGGATGCAGCTTCTGGAAACTCAATTCTTGTGAGTGTCATTGACAAGGATGGTTATGAAGAAGTTCCCAAGGACACTATTATGAAAATCTGGAAACAGGAATAGTGTCATGAGGCTCTATGCCTAATTGTATACAGAAAACCATTCTCAGTTTCAGAAACTGAAACTGATTCAATAGGCCAAAGGGGAAAATAGGCCAAAAAAAATTAGAAGATGTGCTCCTATGGCAACCGATAACGACGATGAATTTATTGATATTCGTGAAGCAATTAAAAAAGCGCTTCCTCGCTCAGCTGCTATCAGCTCAGTAGAATATGAAGGACCTGAGATAGCAATCTACTCCAAAGCTCCAAAGATACTTTTGGATGATGGAGACATGATCAAAAGTCTCGCAAGAAAGATGAGAAAAAGAATCGTCGTACGCTCTGCACCTGAGGTACGCCTTCAGCATACAGATGCACAAGAAGCAGTTCGGAAACTTGTCCCAGAGGAAGCAGAAATTACTTCTATTGATTTTGATGAGTCTCGTGGTGAAGTGGTCATCGAGGCGCAAAAACCAGGTCTTGTTATTGGGAGAAGTGGAGCTACTCTAAGAGAGATAACACGTCAGACTTTCTGGCGTCCAAATGTAATGAGAACACCACCCATTGAGAGCAAGTTGATAAAGCAAATCAGATACATCACGCAATCCGAAGCCTCCTACCGCAATAAATCATTCAGAGAGATTGGAAGAAGAATTCATCGTCCAGTACTTGTCGATAATGGATGGATTCGATTGACTGCGATGGGGGGATTTCGAGAGGTTGGAAGACAGTGCATGTTCCTCCAGACATCAGAAACTAACATTCTCATTGAATGCGGTGTGAACGTAGGTACACCATCCAAAGCATTTCCAAGACTGGACATGCCCGAGTTCAATGTTGACTCTCTTGATGCAGTCATAATCACACATGCTCATCTGGATCACTGTGGAATGGTACCATTCCTCTTCAAATATGGATACAGAGGCCCAGTCTACATGACAGCGCCTACATTGAATTTGGCGACTCTCCTGCAATTGGACTATCTTGATGTTGCAGAAAGAGAAGGAAAGCTTAGACCCTATAGAGACCGTGATGTCAAAGAATCCATTCTTCATACTATACCTCTGAGCTACGGAGAAGTCACGGATATTGCACCAGATGTACGTTTAACACTACATAATGCTGGTCACATTCTTGGCTCATCAATAATTCACCTTCATATTGGAGATGGACAATACAATCTTGCATATACTGGTGACTTCAAATTTGGTAGAACACGACTCCTCGAACCAGCCACATTTACGTTCCCAAGATTGGAAACTCTCATTGTTGAGAGCACATATGGTCACC
>JAEORG010000335.1 GCA_016841005.1 Candidatus Thorarchaeota archaeon
AAGCTTCTTCTTTAGATTATCCTTGGATTCTTTCTTTCCAATAAGATCAGTGACGAACAGAAGGATTCTATCAACGGGGCTATTTGATTGTCCTGTTAGAAGTTTGTAAGCATGATTAAGAGGTCTCAGCAAGTCGCGTTTTATTGATGATATTAATGCATCAACCTCGGAAATCCAATCATCGAAAACTCTTATTCTTTGTAGATTGTATGCCGGTCTGTAGTCTTCAAAATCATCACCGATAGGACGAATCTCTACTACTTTTTCTTCACCCCCAAAAGTAGTTTTGAGAAGGTCGATTTTCTTATCTTGTGATAGAGCAGCCGTCATCCCGATGATGATTCGTTTTGAGGAGGGGTTCATAAGGTCAAGGAGATTCAATATGGGCTCGAATTTTTTACTCAGTCTATATTCTCTTGCAGCAAACTCTCTTAGTAGATAATCTTCAAGTTTCTTTTCATCTACTGAATGTTCTACTGAGTGTGACGATTCGATTTCTTGTTTCAAATCATGTACGATTTCATCAAAAGACCTGCCACGACCGTACTTCTGTTCAATATACTCAATCGTTTCCTCACGAGGTCGTCGTTTTCCATAACTTTGTGCAAGTATATCTAGAATTTCATCAATGATGACGACTTTGACTTGGTCCAAGGTATCGCGGTCTATTCTTTTGGATCGTCCAAGAACTGCATTTGTTAATAGAATAGGTGTGGCAAATAGAACTTTAGCAAGAGATGCATGCTGTCTTGACATTTGAGCAGGCAGTGTCTTTTTCTCATCAAGAAGAAAGAGATAACCGTGATTTGAAAGACCATATTTGCTTGCCATATCATAGAGCTGGTATTTGAGTTTTCTATCTTGGACTAGAAATAACGCCTTTTCATTCTCAGCAATTATCCCACGTTCTATCATCAAATCTATGATTAATGTTGAAATGAGTGTCTTTCCCATTCCGGTTGGTAGAAGGATAAGAAATATGGACTGTTGTTGATTTTCAAGTATGCTAATTATCTGGTCTCGTGCATTGAGCTGGTATAGTCTTGGAACGAATTCATTTTCTAATGTCACGATATGACCTTCTAATTTTGGAATATATTGTTGCCCTATGTGGATTATCTATAAGAATTTGGAAAAGGGCGCTTGTTTTGTTGATAAATGGTGCCGCAGGAGGGATTCGAGCCCTCGACTTCGAGATATCTCATCTCGATTTTCGCGGAGACTTTTGACCCCATAGTTTGAACTGGGAAATCCAGTCAGATTATGAGTCTCGCGCCCTGCCAGGCTAGGCCACTGCGGCATATTGCGACTTAGACCTTGCCTTTAGATTCTCTAATTAAAGTTATTCTTCCGAAACATCATTCGGATAGGATACGTTTAACCTCAGCAGTAATCAAGTCTTTTACTATTTTACCATCAGCTTTTCCACGCAATTCGTTCATGGCAATACCCATGAGACCTCCAATAGCGCGTTCTCCTTGATCTCTGACAAAGTCGGATCTAGCCTGAACAAGCTCCTGAATAATCGTTTTAATTTCAGCAGTATCAACTTTTTCCAATCCTGTTTGTTGAATAGCTTCATTTACACTTGAATCAGGATGCTCAGCAAGATGTTTCAATATCTCAGGGATTGCATCAGAGGAGATGTTACCAGAGGATTGTAGTTCAAATATCTCAATAAGATGTGTATCTAATATGTTTTCGATTGGTATTCCATCACGATGAAGACTAATCATCGTGTTTTGGAGAGTTGCTGCAACGAGTGTGGGAGAAACTTCAAACTTCTGAATGATTTCTTCAAATACATCAAGTTGGAGAGACCGTACAATTTGTGATGCAAGCTCTTCACTCAAACCATACTCCTTGATGAAACGTTTCTCTTTCTTCTCTAGTCGTTCTGGCATATTGCGTTTAATCCGTTTTAGACGCTCATCAGTTATTTTAACTGGACGAACGTCTGTTTCTGGATACATCCGTTGAGCACCCGGTCTCGGACGTGCATATTTCGAACAGCCATCTGGAAGAGGCGTTCTGGTTTCTGCGGGTACTCCTATAGTTGCATCAGCAGCCCGTTTTACCACAGCCTCGAGTGCATCGATGCAATTTGTTTCTGGTGCAGCAACAATAATCACAGCATCTTTTTCCTGCGCATTCAAGGATTTCTTGATTGCTGAAAGATCATCTTCAGAGATTCCATATTTTGGTAATTCATCAGAATGAAAGATACCACCTACATCACCCCAAAATTTGGCATAGTCTGATAGCTCTGTTCCAAATCGACGGTTTGGTTGTATTTCGAATCCTACCAATCCACTAAACCCAACGAGCTTCACACCAAAAACTTTTCCACCTGATTTGATGGTCTTTTGAATTACTTTTGAGCCTGAGCTGGTGAATAAACCAGTGAGGTCCTTGGTTTTTGCATGTTTAATCACATCTTCTGGGTTGATTCCACGATTTTCTAGATGTGATTTGATTGTCAACAAGTTATGTTGCCGAAAGGCTTCATATTCAACAGTAGCAGCAAGTAGATCAAGTTGCTGAAGACCCTTTATTTCGATGATTGCACCATCTTTTATAGATACGTTGATATCTTGGCGAATCGTACCTAGACCTCTTTTTACCTTTCCAGTGGACCGATATAACAGTCCAATAGCTAATGCTACATCTTGTGCTTCTTTTGGAGTGTTTATGTCTGGTGCTGTCGCCACTTCTATCAAAGGTATTCCAAGACGATCAAGTCGATACACTTTCAGATTTGTTTTGTCGTCTTCAGAGATTTTTCTAGCTGCATCTTCCTCTAGACCAATGGTTTGAATTCCAATTGTTTTCCCAGATATATTAATTGAGCCACCACATGCAATAATGGAGGTTCGTTGGAAACCTGTAGTGTTACTTCCATCTATCACAATTTTTCGCATCGAGTGAATTTCATCGAGTGGTGTGGAATTTAGGAAATATGACATTGTGAGACAGACATCTATTGCTTCATCACACATATCATGAGGAGGTTCTTCATCAGCTTCCACAAGACATGTGGTGTCATCGTAGTATTCGTACTGGAACTTCCTTTTCCTTTGGAATTCAAATAATGCAGCCGGATCTACTTCACCCATTTCGCTTCTCGTGGGTCTTAAGCGCCGTACAAAGAAACCATCTGGTGGTTCATCATGAATAATAGTAGGGCAATGACAGTATAGTTTTCTGGACGTATCTAGTTGCTGATGTAATTCAATGCCTACCATCAATCCGATTTCATCAAAGAAAGAATCAACATTCACATTGATAGACTCCTTAGACTTTTGTATTCGGACTGCTCACTTCGTTTACTAATTTCACCAACTAGAGATATTGGTAATAATTCGCGCACCTTGTCTTTTGTTTTCGTATTGGCTAATAACCACATTAGCTTAACCAGGGCAGTTTCGGGTAAGATATCTTCGCACTGAATAACTCCTAAATCTAGAAGCTCGACACCTGTACGATATACATTCATGTCTACACGACCGAATATACATTGACTTGTCATTGCCACAATTATGTCCGAATCAATTGCGCGTTTGATAGTTGAATGGATAGCATCTGGAGCATGACCCAATCCAGTTCCTTCGATAACAATTCCATTTAATTCTGAATCGACATAATTGTTGAATACTGTTTCAGAGATACCAGGATATGTCTTGACTAGGGCAACTTTATCATCGAAAGTGGGTTTGATTGAGGGTTTTCTTGATTTGTCGCGCCTAGCTATAGGATGTGACATTTCTTTAATTTCGTTATTTTCCAAACGAAATAGTGGACTTTCATTGACAGATTGAAATGCATCTCTTCTACTGGTGTGTAATTTCCGAACTCGTGTCCCTCGATGAGCATATAGATAGGTATCACTGGTATCACCATGCATCACTATCATTATTTCAGCTGCATCTGCACGACTAACGATTTCTGTGGCGCCAATTAGATTAACAGCTGCATCCGATGATGGTCGATCAGATGAACGTTGAGAGCCAACAA
>JAEORG010000336.1 GCA_016841005.1 Candidatus Thorarchaeota archaeon
ACTCACGCTTTCGCGCATTGGTGAGGTTTCGTAACTGCTGCACCCCGTGGGGCTAGGCACCTTGTCTCAGTTGCCTTCTCCGGGCCACGACTTACATCGCCCGTTCGGGTCACAACCTAAGTGGGCAATTACCCCACTTACAAGTATGATCCGGTGCCGTCCCGTCCTGTAGCGGAAACCCAACATACCTAGGGCGCCATTTAAGAGCAACATCATTTCCAGAACTTCGCTCCTATGGCGGATTACCGCCAGTTTCCCGGCGTTGTCCGCCTCTACAGGGTAGGTTAACGACACTACTGAGCCGTTCGCCACGGACACGGATGCGTGCCCGTACGACTTGCATGTCTTATCCCCAAGCCGATAGCAGTGTCCTCTAGCAGGATCAACTAGAGTTGATCGAAATTGCACATGACCGGCAAGGTCAGACTGGAGTAGTATTCAGTCCACATGTACAACTGTAAAGCACACGATGATTCTAAACTTAGCTTGAATGAAGTACAGGCGCGTAGGGGGTCAGAAGGGATGTTCCTAGCATATTCCAGCTAAGTCATTCTTACCCAGGCACACCTGCACACTGTTGAGCATTTCTTATTCAAGAGGGGATTCTGGTACGTAGCACCAGTCTATCTCTCGAACGCATTTTATTCTCGCATCTGGAAGCCATAAACTGTCATCGCAGGGCAACCGCCGAAGCTCTAGCATAGCACCGTTGGACGCGAAGCAACTGTTCCCCAATTCATCCCAATATAAGGATTTCCAAGGGGATACACTATACTTAGTTGGTCTTTTGAGTAATAAGTCCTATGACGGATGCCAAAATGGGGAATTTAGTGCCTTTGATTCAACTTCTGGGATATATCAGTGTGACAGTTGTTTCCAAATCTTTAGCCAAAATCAAATATTGGACAGAAAGGAACACTCATTTGTTTCTAATTTTTGAACCGGCATAGAGGAGAATCGCTCCAATGACTGACTTTCATGATTATCTAGATGCACTAATGCGCGGTGACTTTGTAGAAGAGAAGAACCTGCTTGCTGCAGAGAGAGAGGAATTCACCTTTCCAACTGCAAGACCTCAATGGGCACCGCCACGATATTATAACATTGACCTTCTCGTTGTAGATTGGAATGTCGATATCAAGAACGAGAGAGTTGATGCAATTTCAAGACTGAAGATCACAACAATAGCTCCGGAAATGGATAGTGTGTTTCTTCACGCAGCTGAACTGAATATCTCGGGGATTACTGATTCAGATGGAAATCAGCTTGAGTATAATATGGATCCAGATAATGAGAGTATAATGGTGTATCTGTCCAAAGGCCTCAAAAAGGGCGATTCTGAAGAACTCACATTCTCATACACAATTGAGAGGCCAAGAGTAGGATTATGGTTCCAGAACCCCTATCCAGAATTTCCTGATACTGAGAGTAGTTTCTGGACTCAAATGCAAGACGATTGCTGTAGATTCTGTGTACCAGTCTATGATAACCCAAGTCATAAGTTTCCCACAGAGACCATCCTCACTGTCCCAGATGGCTACTATGCTATGAGCAACGGTTACCTGAATGATAGGATGAAAAACGATGATGGTACGGAAACCTTTCACTGGGTGCAAGAACTCCCAATTCCTGCATATCTTATGACAATGGCAGCTTCAGAATATGTCGAATACAAAGAGGACCTCGAAGGATTGGAAGTCAGTTATTATGTGCATAAAAAGTGGGACAAAGAAACGGTGTATCGTTCATTTGGTAAAACCCCTGAGATGATCAAGTTCTTTGAGGATAAACTTGGAGTCAAGTATCCGTGGGCAAAATACGCACAGGTCACAGCTGCAAACTTTGTCATTGGAGGTATGGAAAACGCAAGCGCTACCACACAGACAGATGTGACTCTTCACGATGAAAAGACCCACAAAGACTACAAATCAGATGGACTTGTTTCTCATGAATTGGCGCATATGTGGGGAGGAGATTTAGTCACCTGTAGAACGTGGTCACACGGATGGTTGAATGAAGGGTGGAGCACTCAGATGCAGAATGAGTGGAAGCGCCACGATTTAGGGTTTGATGAGTATCTCTACGAGCAATATGGAAAACAGACGTCATACTTCGATGAGGATAAGAATAGATACAGACGTCCTATTGTACAAAACGAATGGGAACGAGGCTCTGATGTCTTTGATAGACATCTCTATCCCGGAGCAGCTTGGCGGTACTATATGCTGAAACATCTTGTCGGGGAGGATCGATGGTGGCAGATTTTGGGCGAATGGATGACCAGATTTGCTTACAAATCACCATACACTCATGATTTAGAAGCACTATTCTCTGAGATGACTGGTGAGGACTTCGGATGGTTCTTTGAGCAATGGTTGTATAAAGCCGGATATCCTGAATGCAAGATAGAATGCTCTCATGATGACAAATTAGGACATGCACTTGTGAAGATTGAGCAGACTCAGAAACATGATGATGGAATGACTCCTGAAGTTTTTAGGTTCCCTCTGACTGTAGAGTTTGTAGATGACGATGATAAAAGAATTCGATATACTATGCAAGTTAATGAACGAGTGCACAGTTTCTATTATCCAGTAGCAAAGAAACCCAGCCAAATCTTGATTGACCCAGATTATTCTGTCTTGATGGACTGGAAAATCGAAAAGCCAGAACCAATGTGGCTTGAGCAACTTCAGAAAGGTACTACTATAATGCAGAGAATTAAGGCTGCTCAGGCATTAGGAAAGAAGGCAAATCCCAGGACTCTTGAAGCCCTAGGTAAAGCTTTGGTTGAAGATGAATTTTGGGGAGTACAAGCAGAGGTTGCAAAAGTCCTTGGAAAAATTAAGAGCGAGTCAGCACTTGACCAGCTCCTAAAAGGCGTCAATATATCAGATAGTAGAGCACGAACAGATGTTGCACAGGCATTAGGAGAGTTCTATCAGAATGATAGGGCATTTGAGGCGTTGAAAACTCTCCTTGAAGATCAAGACTCATACTTTGTCGTAGCTTCAGCTGCGACCTCGATTGGTAAGACCAAACACAAGAATGCATTCGATACTCTGAAGGCAGGTGTAAAGACTGCGCCATCAAGTTGGACTGAAATTGTGATACGTGGATATCTATCTGGGCTAAAGGAAACAGGGAATGTTGAAGCGATTAAAATCATCAAGGAATACATCAAGTCCGGCACAGACGATTACATCAGACGGAATGTCCCAGCACAATTAGCTGTGCTTGGTAAAAACAACAAAAAGAAATATCCAGAGATTAAAGACCTGATTGAGAAACTGCTCTACGATCGGTCATACAGAGTGCAGATGGGTGCGATTGCAGCTTCCAAGACTTATGGTGATGCAGGACTTATTCAATCACTATCTAAACTGGCTGAGAGCTCAGTAGACTCGGGTATAATCAGAGGCGCACGTGAAGCTATTCGTGAGTTAAGTAAGAAGAAGGATGTAACTGAAGTTGCTTCGATTAGGAAATCGGTAGAAGAACTAGAACGAGAGAACCAAGAACTCAAAGACAGAGTTTCTAAGGTTGAAACATTGCTTGATAAGGAGTAGATAATTGTTTATGACCTATTAGGCATATTATCGTCTTCATCATTCGAAGGAGCACATGATTTACAGAGTAATGGGGGGGCTCTTCGCTCGCTTCGAAGTCTTTCTGCTTCCTCTTCAGGTATGTGCCTTCCGCAATACGAGCATTCAGCCATTATAATCTAGTTGACATCCTCAAGGTAGTTCATTAGGTTGATTCTCAAAAGAAGCGAGTGATAGGTGATGGAAGGGCGGGAAGGGGTTCCCGCCTTTCAATGGTTGAGGCGTAGTTGTACGTCCTCACAACCTGCAGTTCTCGGTCTCTTCCATCATTTCTAAGAAATCTGTAGGTAATTTCAATATAAAGGCAGAATGAAGGATTGAACTAGATGATTCGTCTAGCAAAACCTTCCGCGCGTTCTGCTCAATTTGAATAGAGATGACATGCTACAAATCGACCTTTGCCAACATCCTTGAGAATAGGTTCCTCGACAGGACATCTGTCGAAGGCCTTGGGGCATCTTGGATGGAAACGACATCCTTCAGGAGGATTAATCGGACTAGGTATTTCGCCTCGAGGCACTTTCTCTGATGGCTTGACCTTTGGATCAGGAACAGGAATTGCGCTGATGAGACCCACAGTATAGGGGTGCAGTGGTTCTTCATAGATCTGATCCTTGTCACCAATCTCGATTAACTTGCCTAGATACATGATTGCAATACGGTCACAGACATGTCTCGCTGTAGCTAAATCATGAGATATGAATAGGTATGTCAGGTCCATCTCACGTTGCAAGTCCAACATCAGCTCAAGTAGCTGGGCTTTTATTGACACATCGACCATTGCAACTGGCTCATCGGTCACTACAAAATCAGGATTCAGAACGATGGCTCTACCAAATACAACTCTCTGTTTTTGACCTCCAGACAACTGATGCGGCCTTCTTTCATAAAAAGCTCTTGCGGGAGATAAACCAACTCGTTCAAGCACTTCCTCTGCTCGTTCTTTCCTTTCCTCTTTTGTCCCTATTCTTTGAAATCGAAGTGCATCTGCAATTGCATCACCAATTGAGATTCGGGGATTTAATGATGATGAAGGATCTTGGAATGTAAATTGTATTCTTCTTCGAATGTTACGCATATCTGCACCAGTCAGTTGGGCAATATCTTCTCCATCGAAGATGATTTCACCCTCTGTGGGCTCAATGAGTTTCACACATAATCTACCCATGGTAGTCTTTCCAGACCCACTCTCACCAGCAAGTCCAAGAATTTCACCCTTCTGGATATCAAAGGAAACATCGTCAACAGCTTTGACAAAAGTTCTGTCTCTTGTAAGTAGTTGTTCAAGGAATCCTTTCTGAACGGGGAAGTACTTCTTTACATTCCTGATTTCTAGTAGATTCATTTCACTGCCTCCCGTATAGATGGCATGCTACAATGCCTCCAGAGTCACTCTCCAGTAGAGCAGGTTCTTCTATGGTACATATATCCATTGCAAATGGACATCTCGGATGGAACATACACCCAGATACTGGTTCAATTAAATCAGGAGGCGCTCCGGGTATCCAAGAGAGTTTCTTATCAGGTTTAGTAACATCAGGTACTGACTGAAGTAGAGCCTGAGTATAAGGATGCTGTGGATTTTCAAAGAGGGTTTCAGTATCGGCGAGTTCAGCTAATCGCCCAGTATACATTATTGCAACATCATCTGCAGTCTGGGCTAATACACCGAGATTGTGAGTGATTAGAATCATTGTTAGGTTGAATAGTTCTTTAAGCTCTGCAATCTCCTCTAGAATCTGAGCCTCTACAATCACATCTAATGATGTCGTTGGTTCGTCAGAAATCAATAATCGGGGACGCATGACTAATGCAAGACCAATCATAACTCGTTGACGCATACCACCGCTAAACTGGTGGGGATAGTCATTGATTCGTTCACCGAGTATTCCCAGACTCTCCAGTACCTCTTCAGCCCGTTCAAGTGCGGTTTCTTCGTCAATGTCAGGATTATGAGCTTGTTGGATTTGTACAAAGTGTTTGCCAATACTAAGCATTGGGTTGAGAGAGGTCATTGGATCTTGGAAGATATAGGCGATCTCATTACCTCGTATCATCCGCATCTGATCCATGTTTAGGTCTAGAATTGAAACGTCTCCATGCTCAATAACTCCCTTCTTCCAAGGAATGTCATGGTCAATATTTAGGTAAATATTTCCACTGATGACCTTACCAGGATAGGGAACCAATTGCATAATGGCACGACCAAGAGTAGACTTACCACAACCAGACTCTCCAGCCAAACCAAGAGTTCTATTTTCTCCCAAAGAAAGAGTAACTCTATCGACAGCACGAGCGACGCCTCGTCGAGTAATGTACTCAACAACCAAATCCTCTATTCGAAGAACATCGACCAATCTCATCACTCCTGTAATTTCGGTGTGAGAATTTCATTCGCTCCTTCTCCAGTTAAAGTAAAACCGAGTGCGAGAAGAACGATCATCAATCCTGGAAAACTTGAGATCCACCAAGCACCAACTATTATGACATCAAATCCAAGAGTCAAATCCCAGCCCCAATCTGCAATGTCTATTGGTAATCCCAGTCCAACAAATGTGAGACCAGCAGCAGTAAGAATGGCATCTGCAAAATTTATTGACATGATGACGAATGCTGATGGCACAACATTGGGCAGTATATATCGAAGTAGAATTTCTCTATCCCGAGCTCCCATCACTATTGCAGCTTCGACATAGGGCAATTCTCTAACAGTAAACACCTGACTTCGTATAATTCTGAAATACGATGGAACGTACACTACAGCAATGGATATAGCCATATTCACTACTCCAGGACCAAGCATAGCGGAAATTGCAATAGCTAGAACAAAACCTGGAAATGCAAACATACTATCCATGAACAAACCAATGATGCGGTCAAGATTTCCTCCCCTGTAAGCAGAAAGAAGGCCCAAAGGTACCCCCACACTAAAGCATACTATTACAGAAAGCATAGCCACCTGTAACATAGTAACTCCCCCAGCTACTACTCGACTAAGCATATCCTGACCTAAGGATGTCGTACCAAGCGGAAAATTTGGGTTGGGTGGTTCACGAATACCACCTACATTGATAGAGAACGGATTGTAGGGGACAATCCAGTATGCTATGACCGTCATATAGATCATAGCAAAGACAATCAGTAAACCAGAAGTCGCAAGAATTCCGGGAGAACCACGTAGTTTGAGTTTTGGATATCCGTCATATGCGACAAGTAATAGGAGGGAAAGAATGAATCCCCCTGCAAGAACAACACCCCAAAAACCAATGGGATTAGTGGGAATGATGAAGAAGCTTAGAGGAAGAATACACAATGCAATAACCATAAAGACCGCGGCAAGTCTGATTAGTGAACTTCTCTCGAGCAAATCAGGTTTTTGAAACCGATTCTTTAAGAGAAATGACACATATAAAATGGAAAAGGATAGAACGAAAGTCCCTAAAACTACTTGGAGTCCAACTCCGCTATTTGCATTTATTGCTAATCCAATCAACGCTGCAACCAATGATAAGGTAAATGCTGTGAGGGAAAAGACAGCTAACCACATTCTTCTAGAATACTCTTTCATCTCTTCTTTTTTGGCCCCCATATGAAAGAATATACCACTCAACAACTGACTCATACCTTTCACATCCTTAGAGCCGAATCCTTGGGTCAAGGTAGGCATACAAAACATCCATCACCAAGGTTACAATACTCACGAGTATACCAAAGAATACCACTGTACCTTGTATACCTGTATAATCACGAGAATTGATCCTATCAATTAAGTAGGTACCAAGACCCAACCAGTTGAATGTCGTTTCTGTCAGAACTGCTCCCGCCAATAACGTTGCAAACTGGAGACCAATCATTGTCAATATTGGAAGGAATGCATTTCTTAGAGCATCGCCATAGGTGATTAATGAATCAGAAAGACCCCTTGCTTCAGCGGCAACAACAAAATCTTGTCGCAGGGTTTCGAGCATATTTGTCCTTGTTAGACGCACAAATATTCCACAGAGCACTGTTCCAAGGGTGATTGATGGAAGGATTATGTACCTAGCTGCAACAAAGAAGGCTACAGCATTTCCAGAGAGAATTGCATCAATTGTGTACATACCTGTAATGTTGGTTGGCGTAGCATAATGAGGGTCATAACGACCATTTACAGGAAATATTCCAAGTACAATTGAGAATATGTATTGAAGAACTATCCCAAGAAAGAAAACAGGTATTGCATAAGTTACGATTCCGAAGAGCCGAATTCCATGGTCAGTAGGCTTGTCATAATTCTTTGAAGACTTCACTCCAAGTGCTATACCTAATAAAACGGCAAATAACATGGAATAGATAGTTAGCTCTAAAGTAGCTGGAAATCTATCACGAAGATGTGTACTTATAGGTGAAAAATCAGCCATTGATGTTCCGAAATCGCCAACCAGCAGACCTCCAAGATAATTGAAATATTGTTGCCAAATGGGAACGTCTAAACCAAGTCTGGCTCGAAATGACTCGAGAGTTGCTGGATCGACATTTTTCTCAAAATGTAATAATGCAGGATCTCCTGGAATTATTCGTAGAATTACAAACACAACTGTAAGTAAGAACAATATCATAGGGATTGTCATTAATACCCTACCCACAATGTACGATCTGAGCGACACTATTTTCACCTCTTCATTTCATTGAAACCAAGTACCGTTTCATTCTATTCGATAGAATTTGTTAGGGAATATACATTGTCAAAAATGTTCCCTGTTAAGTAGGTTAGCACACACGCATACCTTTGAAGGTTACGGAAAAAGAGAGAGTTGGTGCTATACAAAGATAGCACCATAGAGATTCTAAACTAAGTCCAGTACAAGAGCCAATGTCGCCAGTTGACTGTAATATCCAGAACGATTCCGCCAATACCGACCTTTGTAACTGCATTGTTACGTCCTTGCCATAGAGGAATGAGAGATACCTCTTCAGCCTGTAGTTCTTGGAGGTCGTAGTAGGCAGTTTGACGAGCTGCGTTTGTTTGAGCGCTTCTACCAGCAACCCACAGGTTGTATTGCGCGACACCACCTGCTGGATATGTATCATTATATCCGAGGTTTAGCCATGATGCAAATGGTAAGAATCCATAGTTGTCCGGATCAATGAAGTCTGGATACCAACCATAGATGAAGACATCCATAGTTCCTGCATTACGCTGCGTTCTGTAAGTTGGCCAATCTGCGCTATGCAGTGTGACGGTAATCACACCACTCGCTTCAAGGTCACTCTTGTACACTGTGGCCTGTGCTTCACTAGATGGATAGTGTCCTGAGCTCTCATACCACAGGTCTATTACGAGCTTGTTTGTTGCATTATATCCGAATTGATTTAATGCCCATTGTGTATACGTATAGTTTGCTTCACCATACACCTCAAAGGTTGGCAGATGATATGCCATACCATAGGGGACAACACTGTAGAGCGGATCAACAGTTCCTTCGAATACTGTTGAAGCAACATTTGTCCTATTCAATGCAGCTGCAATTCCTCTCCTTACAAGAGTTTCATTGTATGGATAGGTTCTCTGCTGGAACAGCATGTATTGAATTGAAGCACCGACTCCATCCCAGACTTTGTAGTCACTATCGCCTCGGAAGGTTTCTACCTGTGCTGGTGTCAGATGTCTATATGCAACATCAACCTCACCAGCGGTTAGTGCTGCAGCTAATGCTGTTTCGGAAGTATAGAATTGGATGATTATAGTGTGAGTTCTTGGTAGTGAGGAATTCCAGTAGTTTGGATGTGCCTCAAGCTTCATTAGAGTGTCAGTTCCTCCGGGTCTGTTCCATTCAGTAAGAATGTATGGTCCAAGACCATTTGGATGGTTTTCAGCTGCTGTTCTAGTTTCATTATACGCAACATAATTTGTGTCAGCCTTGTGATCTGGAGCAGTAATATATGATGCTGCACATGACATGAGCTGAAGGAATGGTGCAAATGCAATCTTAAGATTGAATTGGACAACGTAGGTTGAAACTACGACGACTTCATCGATGATATCACCATAACCCATGTTGAGCTGTGGTCCATCTTCAAGAGCCATACCTATGTTTCTATCGAATGCCCATTTTACACAAGATGCATTGAATGGTGACCCATCCTGGAATGTCAGTCCGGTTCTGAGATTGAATGTCCATTCAGTCTTTGATGTATCGACCGTCCACGACTCTGCTAATGCGCCCCGTATATCATCAGCACT
>JAEORG010000037.1 GCA_016841005.1 Candidatus Thorarchaeota archaeon
GTCATTCTATGGCTCAGTTCTTGTTGTTGGAATCGCACTTACAATTCTTGGATTCGAGCTGATGTCAAGTATTGATGCAGAAGGATTGATCTACATAGGTACAATCTTAATGATTGTAAGTATTGTAATTCTTCCTTTTACCGTCATGTTACTATATTATGGTCCCTGGCTGATGAAAGAAGCTGGATTGTTTCATCTTGATAAAAAGGACAGGTGTCTAAGTAATGTTGGAGATGACGTAGAAGATATCTTGGAATTCTTTGCAGGAGTTGATATTATCCTGGTTTGGATTGAGCTGGCACTAAGTGTTGGTTTTGAGGCCCCTTGGGTACCAGTCTTCATCATACTCATTGCAATTGGTCCTCTTTTCTCTATAATGCTAAACTTCACGATCATCTTTGTATTTGTAAAGAAACGGGCAACACTTTCTATGATGCAGTACTTATCGGATCGCTATCATGTTCCGGATATGGCAACCTCACCTGACTATATTCGGAATCAGGTCATATCATTGATTGATCGTCAGTTCTTTATGACTGAACCCGCGCACGCAGCATCATCATACTTACTAGATGATGTAGAAACCGAACTTGAATCAAAAGATAATCCTAAATCTGATTAAAAACCTCCACCGCCGAATGATTGATTCAAGTTACTCAAAGATAAAAACAGAGTCCGAATCAAATGTGAAATAGATGCCATTATTTTCTACATTTCTGAGTTGCTTTATAAGTTGCTCATCAGTTGTCAGAGAAATTATTTGAACATCCTCAAAACTGATGCTTATCTTGAACAAACCAATTTGTGGTGTTATTGATAGTAAATCTCCCTTGACCCAATTCTCTTTGATTTCCGTTGAGATTAACACATCCTCCGGTTTCACACTAAACGTGATGTAGTTTCCAATCATACGATGTCCAGGAAACAAGAATCTACTATGACCAACTTGGACAAGAAGCTGTCCATCATTATTCTCAATGATTTCCCCTCTAAAGATATTGCCGCTGCCAAGGAATCGTGCAACAAACTCATTCGCTGGACTATCATAGAGTTCTTCTGGAGTTCCTACCTGCTCTATTCTCCCATCGTTGATAATTGCCACACGATCTGAAATTGTGAACGCCTCATCTTGACTATGAGTTACGTAAATTGTGGTAATTTTAACTTTCTTCTGAATTCTACGTATCTCTGACTGTAATCTTTCTCTGAGTTGAGGATCCAAAGCTGAGAGAGGTTCATCTAGTAGAAGTAGGGCTGGTTCCTTTGCCAATGCTCTAGCCAGTCCAACCCTTTGGGCTTCTCCCCCACTAATTTCACTAGTCTTTCTGAAAAGTAAATCTCTGATTCCAAGTAAGTCTGCGAGTTCTTCAACTCTTTTCACGATTCTCTCATGTGGCCATTCAGCCATTTCAGGTCCAAATGCAATATTCTGGTAGACTGTCATGTTTGGAAATAATGCAACTGATTGAAAGACCATACCGATATTTCGTTCTCTTGGAGGAATCGATACGACATCATGTTCATCAAAAAGTAATGAACCTTCATCAGCTTCAATAAAACCTGCAATCATTCTGAGTGTTGTAGTCTTTCCAGAACCACTAGGGCCAAGCAATGTTAGTAATTCACCATCATTGATATTCAGGTCTATCGGACCTATCTTGGTTCCATCTGCAAATTCTCTGACCAACCCATTTAGACTGATTCTGACCATTATATTGCACCTCCAGTGCTGCCTTCAGATATTCTCTCCATTAATAGAAATGCAATTACACAGATTGCAATCAAGACTAATGATGATACTCCTGCTTCGACGAATTTTCTCACACCAAGATTATCGTATATTGCTACAGCCAATGTATAGTTCTGAGGTAGAGCAATGAAAAGAGTAGCTGACATTTCTCCTATTGCCATCGCAAATGCAAAGACTGCGCCTACCATAATACTCGGAACAAGGAGCGGCAGCTCTATGAAGAACAGCCTTTGGAGACGTGAAGCCCCAAGTGAATCAGCTTGATCCAAAATATTCGGATCAATGCTCTTTAATCCAATCTCTATTGATCGTGCTGTAAAAGGTAAACCGATAATTGTTTGAGCAATTACAATGATTGGCCATGGATTAAAACTGAGACGCGTAGGCACTGCAATTACTGTCATCAGACCATATGCTACTGTGATAGACGATATCCCAAGAGGAAGTAAAATCATAATCGATGACAATGAAGGCATTCCTCTTGTTCTTGATCGATGGGCGTATGCGAGTGGTATTCCCAGAATGACCGAGAGGAGTGTTGCTAATCCACCATAGAAGATTGAATTGGTGAGAGGTTGTAAACCACCGTTCGATCCAGGAGTGATGAGATAGAGAAATCCCTCCAGTGTATAATTATTAGATGTTGGATCAAAAAATGCGGCACGGAATATAGAAGCAATTGGTCCACCAATGAGTACCAAGATGAAAATGAGGTATGTGAGAATTAAGATTTTCTCCCATCTCTTGTATTTTCTCAGTGGTACAGTTTGAATTGTTGTTGTTGGACCTGATTCGTTATTTGATCCCCTTCCAAGTTTGACATATGAGATTGCGAGTGTTATCGTGATAAGAATCTGAATTAGTGCAAGTGAACTTGCTTCACCATAATCTGTCCACCTGAATGCATTCCATATTTGAACCTCAAGTGTTCTGTACACTCCATTTCCTAACGCTAGAACGATTGGAAATGACATGAAACAAAATAAGAACGTGAGAATCGCAGCTGCCATCAAAGCTGGAAGAATGTGAGGTAGCGTTATTCGTCGAAATCGTGCAAAAGAGTCTGCACCAAGTATCTCTGCTGATTCTTCAATTTCTGGATTCAAACGCTCCATTGAAGCAGAAACAAGAAGAATGACCAGAGGGGCATTATAAAAAGTATGAGCAAGGATTATGCCAATGAATCCATCTGCCAGATTGATAATTGACGAGTTGGTGTGAGTGATAAACATTAGAAATGAATCAATTATTCCAAAAGATCCGAACATCTGAAGAAATCCTACAACAACCACTATTGGTGGAAGTACAAATGGAACAATAATTAATGCTCGAATTAGTGCCTTGCCGCGAAATCTTAGTCTTGCAAGAAGCATTGCCCCTGGGAGTCCAACTATAA